>JAWVDZ010000059.1:0-3693 GCA_033856955.1 Gaiellales bacterium | reverse complement strand
AGTCGGCAACCCCCGGAGCCCACAAGACCGAGAGCGGCGGAGTGGCCCTGGATCTCCGGGACGGAGACGCTGTCCGGCAGGCCGCACGACGCATCGGCTGCCCCGTGCTCGTACAGCCGATGATGGGAGGCGCCGAGCTGTTGGTCGGCGCAACACATGACCCCACGTTCGGGCCGCTGGTCGCCATCGGGCTCGGTGGCGTGCAGGCGGAGCTCGTCGGCGCCGTCTCGTTCGCGCTCGCTCCTCTGACCGACAGCGATGCGAGGGAGCTCCTCTCGAAGGGCCCGCTCGGCAGGCTGGTCAAGGGCTTCCGGGGTCGTCCGCCACTCGCAGCGGGCGTCCTCGCGGACCTCCTGCACCGGCTCTCGGCACTGACGCTCGACCTTCCGGAGCTCGCCGAGCTGGATCTGAATCCGATCGTGGTGGACGATCGCGGCTACTACGCCGTCGACCGGCGTGTGCGCCTGCATCGACGCGTCCCGTCCGCGCGCATCAAGACCTGGTAGCGCCGGTCGTCAGCGCGTTCTCGTCGCTCTGCCTCGTCGGATGGCGCACGCCGAAAGGGCGGCCCGGCAGCTGCCCGGGCCGCCCCTGAGGTTCGTCGTGCAGGCCGCTATCCGGA
The DNA here is from genome assembly GCA_033856955.1 of Gaiellales bacterium. Taxonomy (GTDB): domain Bacteria; phylum Actinomycetota; class Thermoleophilia; order Gaiellales; family JAICJC01; genus JAICYJ01. The sequence goes on along the minus strand of JAWVDZ010000059.1, from coordinate 3,071 downwards.
CTCGGCGGGAATGATCTCCGAGGTCACGTTGTCGCCGTGCTGGTGCGTGAAGAACAGGCGCCAGTCGTGCGAGAACGGCTTCGGGTTGGCCGCCCCGAGCAGGCCCGACGGGGTGGGGTCGCCGTTCGAGAGGTGCATCCCCGTGATCTCGTTGTCGCCCTCGTTCTGAAAGCCGGCCCCGAGGGTGAAGAGGGCCGAGTCGGTGGTCGCGGAGGGATCGCGGCCCTCGGCGAGGATCTTGACCGGCCGTGCGCCATGCGTGTAGTCCCCGACCGCGTCGAACAGGAAGGCCGAGTCGAGCGCGTTGATCTGGGCGTGCAGCGTGTCACCCATGTCCTGGACGGCGATCAGGTGCGTCCTGTCGTAGAACGTGACGTTGTCGAAGCCCGCTTGAGCGACGTCGGCCAGGTAGAAGAGCTGCAATGTGCCGGCATCTTTCCGCGGGTCCTGCGTGAGCTTCATGATGCTGCCGAAGGCGCCGTGCGCGGCTCCGGCCTCGGAGAGGCTGTTCGTGTCGCCGGTCTCGTCGAAGAAGAACGTCTTGAACCTGGATCCCGGCTGGAACTGGCCGTTCTCGGGTCGCTTGAACGGCGTGCCGCCGGCGGCCATGGCGTGCGTATTAGCGTTGAAGGCGGTCGCCGTGCCCGTGACGGCAGTGTCGTGGATCGTCAGCCAGGTCGTCTCGAACGTCTTGCCGTACGTGTGCTCATCTGCAACGTCCTGCGACTGGATGTCGGCCTCTGCCTGATTCGGATGGAAGACGATGGGGCCGGCGTGTGCCAGCGAGCCGAGCTGGAGCACCTGGAGCTTGCCGCCCTGGGTCAGATCGGTGGCGTCGTAGGGCAGGAAGCGATAGAGGAAGCTGTTCGGCTGCTTCGCGTGCGTCGAGGTCGCCCCGGCGGCCCCGCCGATGTCCTCGACGATGTAGAGGTTGCCGGAGCCGTCTGACTGGATCCCCTCGTAGCCGCCCTGGCCGAGGACGCCCCAGAGCGCGTTCACCGTCGAGGGATAGTCGAGCGTCGCCTGGACCACGCCGCCGTTCGCGCCGCCCTCCGTGGTGTACAGCATCCGCTGTGCGAACGGATCCCAGGTCGAGCCGTCGATGGCGGGGATCGGGGTCGTGCCGTCAGCCTCGAACTCCGCCATCTTCGTCACACGGTGCGCGGCGTCCGCATCGAGGTTGACGCGGGTGATGTAGCTGCCGCCGGTCGGGCCGGTCAGCTCGTGGCCCTGGTAGAGGAAGTGCGTTCCGTAGTCGTACGACGCGTCCGCGCCGTGCTGCCCGCCGACCACGAGGTAGGTGTTCTTGTCGGGCTCCGACTTGGACGCCTCGACGTTGTGACCAGGCGACTGCACCGCTCCAGGGGCGGGGACCATCTGGCCGTCGCTGTAGTAGCCGTAGTAGCCGATGGCGGCGGACGGGTTCTCGAGCGGGTTCGAACCCTGCGCGACCGTGCTCTCGCCCAACTGCGGCGACAGCTTGTCGGGCGACGAGATGCCCGCCACCTTCGTATTCGCCGGTCCGGCGTCGGACAGTGCGGGATTGTCGTGCGCGACCGCCACTGCTGCAACGCCGCCAATCGCGAGTACCGCCAGTGCGCCGGCGACGCTTCGTCTCCGTGCCTTCATGTTGAGATCTCCCTCGTGAAATATCCGAACACCGTCGCGTCGAGCCTAGGCTCGAGGTCGTGCCCGAAGGGAGACGGGGCGGTGATCCTTCGGTTACGAACTGGAGACCGCGTCCGTCGAGGGTGGCGCGTTCGGGCGCGTGGCCGGACCATCACGCGGCCGACCACGCGCCCGAGCATTCCCGAGAACCGGTTCTCAGCCGGCGTTCGCCGGCACGATCATCGAGCGGAACGTGAACAGCGTCGGCGCCTGCGTGTCGATCTCGGCAGAGACCCAGTGCAGGTTGCCGGCACCCCAGGTCTCGACGCGGGTGAAGTTCGCCAGCACGGTGCCCTTGTCGGACGCGAGCGGCTGATCGACCTTGAAGTAGTGGCTGTCGCCGTGCACGAGCACGACCTGGCCCGAGAACGCCATCGTGGCCTGACGCAGCGCCTCGACGATCTCCGTGTAGCCGTCGTACTGGTCGGCCTGCGCGAGATGCTGCTCGTTGTTGAAGTTCGGGTCTGCTTGCCAGACGACCATGATGCCCTTCGCGCCAACGCTCTCGGCATACGCGAAGGACTCGTCGAGCCAGGCCTTGTTGGCGGCGAGCCGCGCAACGTGCTCGGCATCCTGGCGCGCGATCTCGGCCGGCGTGCGCACGTACGGAGGCTGGCCGACGTCCTCGGGGTTGTTGCTGTGCGCGAAGTTGTCGTTCGAGCCCTGGACGTTCAGCGTCAGGTAGACGACCGGGCCCCGCCTCCAGCGGGCGTTCTCCGAGTAGGCCGCGTACGGCCCGGGCTCATCCGACTGGCGGTCGAGCCTGATCGTCTGCTGGCCCAGGCTCCGCTGCGTCGAGAAGAACAGCTGCCGCTCGTAGGCCAGCCGCTCCTCCGGGTCGAACCCGCCGGTCCCGGGCCCGTAGCGACCCCAGCAATCGGTCCAGTCGTTGTCACCGGGCGTAAACACGAGCGGCGCTCGCAACGAGTTGAAGTACCCGAGCGAGGTCGTGTACAGGTCGTTCGTGCAGGCGCCGTCGCCGCCGGCCTTGAGGTCGCCGTCGAAGACGGAGAACGCCAGGTCGTGCGCGTTGAGATCTGCGAGCACGTTCGGGTACTGGGCCTTTCCCGTCGCCCCGTAGGGCTGGTCGCCGAACAGCCCGACGACGTAGTGGTTCCCGCCACGGCCGAAGTGCCCGGTGCGGGCACTCGCCGAACCCGGCCCGAGGCCCGCGCCGATGGTCACCGCGGCACTCGCAAGCAGTGTGGCCAGCATCCAGGCCGTGCGGCGCGACGACATCCGAGAACGTTGCATGGAGCCCCCAGTCAGTGGTCTCCGGCGCGCGGACGAGCACGCCGGCCTTCGACGAGGAGCTTTCCGATGCGTCCCGTGCACATGGGTGGCCGACCGGTGCACGTCCTGTGCAGATCCGGTAAAGGGTTCGGTCAGGTGCGGACCGGCCG
>JAWVDZ010000058.1:0-3252 GCA_033856955.1 Gaiellales bacterium | reverse complement strand
GGCTCGGCATCTTGCCCTGCGGACCGAGGATGCGGCCCAGCTTGCCGACCGTGCCCATCATGTCGGGGGTGGCGATGGCGACGTCGAACTCGCTCCAGCCCTCGGTGATGCGGGCGGCCAGGTCGTCGCCGCCGACGAAGTCGGCGCCGGCCTCCTCGGCCTCCTTTGCCTTCTCACCCTGGGCGAACACGGCCACCGTGACCGACTTGCCCAGACCGTGGGGCAGGAACAGCGTGCCTCGCAACTGCTGGTCGGCATGTCGCACGTTGACGCCCAGCCGCATGTGCACCTCGACCGTCTCGTCGAACTTCGCCGTTTCGAGCTGCTTCATCGTGCGCACCGCCTCGAGCGGCGCGTAGACGCGCTCGCGGTCGACCTGGCCACGGGCGGCGATGTACTTCTTGCCGGCCATCAGCCCACCACCTCCACGCCCATCGAGCGGGCGGTGCCGGCGATGATGTTGATCGCCGCGTCGACGTCGTTCGCGTTCAGGTCGGGCATCTTGCGCTCCGCTATCGTGCGCAGCTGGGCGCGGGAGATGCTGCCGACCTTGAGGCGGTTGGGCTCGCCGGAGCCGGAGCTCAGGTTCAGCGCCTCCTTGATCAGCACGGCGGCCGGAGGCGTCTTGGTGATGAACGTGAACGAGCGGTCCTCGTAGACGGTGATCTCGACCGGCGTCACCTGGCCGTTGTTGGGCCCCTGCGTCTGGGCGTTGAAGGCCTTGCAGAAGTCCATGATGTTGACGCCGTGCTGACCCAGCGCGGGGCCGACCGGTGGGGCGGGATTGGCCTGCCCGGCCGGGATCTGGAGCTTGATGATCTTGATGACCTTCTTGGCCACCGGCTTCCTCCTTGGTGGTGCATGCGCCGGGACTAACCGGCTCCCACCTATCGCCCTGTGCTACTTCGGATATGTCACGTTCAGCCCGCCACTGTCGGGCCGGCTGACAGATTCAAATTTTCTTGACCTTGTCGAACTCGAGCTCGACCGGCACCTGGCGCTCGAAGATCGACACCAGCACCTTGAGCTTGCCCTGGTCCTCGTTGATCTCGGCGATCTCGCCGTCGAAGTCGGACAGCGGCCCCGAGATCACCTTGACGCTCTCGCCCAGCGAGAACTCCGCCTTTTGCTTGGGGGCCGGAGCTGCCGCCGCGGTGTGCAGCATGCGATCGACCTCGGGCTGGCTGAGCGGCACGGGCTTGTTCTGGGCGCCCACGAACCCGGTCACGCCGGGGGTGTTCTTGACCAGCGTCCAGGCCTCGTCCGTGAGGTCCATGTTCACCAGCACGTAGCCGGGCCACAGCCGCCGCTCGGTCTGCACCTTCTGGCCGTCCTTGGTCTCGACCACGGACTCGGTCGGCACGACCACGCGGCGCACGGTGAGCTCCTGGTTCATCGATTTGACCCGGTGCTCGAGGTTGGCCTTGACCTTGTTCTCGTGGCCGGAGTAGGTGTTGATCACATACCAGCGAAACATCTTTTTCCCGTCATTTCTGGAGGTCGACCAGGTGAGCGACCAGGCGCGTGAATGCCTGGTCGAGGCCGTAGAGGTAGATGCCGACGATGATGCAGGCGCCGATCACGACCGAGGTCGACTGCCAGGTCTGCTGCCGGTTGGGGAAGTCGACCTTGGCCAGCTCACCCCGCACCTCGCCGGCAAAGTTGCGAACGCCCCGCAGCCCGCCCTTGCGCTGCGACGGCTCTCCGCCGGACTGGCTCTTGGGCTTGCCGGCCAGTGGGGCGGTGACGCTGCGCCTGCCCGTCTGCTGCGGCTGACGGCTCCTGCGGGCCATCGCTCTAGCGCGTCTCCTTATGGGGAGTGTGCTTACCGCACCATCGGCAATACTTCGAGAACTCGATCCTGTCAGGCGAGTTACGCTTCGACTTATTCGTCTGATAGTTGCGGCGCTTGCACTCCTGGCAAGCGAGCGTCACGAGCACTCGGACACCTGTGGCCACGGAAAACCCTCTCGTCGGTTGAGCCAAAGGACGGTATCACAGGGCTGTTTCTGGGCGGGTCAGCCAGGAAGTCCGGCGCTCCCTACACTGCCCTCATGGAAGCCCTGCCCCCCTCGGTGCGCCGACTGCGGCGGGTGCTGATCGGCGTCAGCATGCTGTGCGCGGTGCTGGTGCTGGTCGTGGCCGCGGTGCTGATCTACTGGCGGCTCTACCTGCTCGGGCCGAGCTCGGGCGCCTTCGCCCGCGGCCCCTACCTGGTCGCGCTGAGCGAGGACTCGGCGTCGCTGGCCTGGAGCGTCCGAGGCGGCGGAGCCGTCGAGCTGCGGGCGATGGCCGGCGACGGATCGCAGGCGGAGGCGCGCGGCGGATCGTTCACCGGCCTCGAGCCCGGCACCGTCTACGCCTGGACGGCGGCGGTGGACGGCCGCGTGCAGGCCTCCGGCAGCTTCGTCACCGCTCCGGCGACCCTGGACACCCCGGTCACGTTCGGCGTGATCGGGGACTACGGCTCGGGCAACGACCACGAGTGGGCGGTGGCCCGGGTGCTCGCCTCCGGCCGGCCCGACTTCGTCCTCACGGCCGGAGACAACAGCTACCTGGCCGCGCTGCCGCAGCTGCTCGACCGAAACATCTTCAAGCCGCTGGCGGAGGTGATGGCGAACGCCCCGCTGTGGGCGACGATGGGCGAGCACGACCTGGCATGGCGGGGTGGAGAGGCGGTCAGCTCGGCGCTTCGGCTGCCCGGATCCGAGGGGCGCTACGCGATCTGGTACGGCCCCGTTCAGGTCGTGCTGCTGGGACTGAAGGCGGACGCCGGCGCGATCGCGTTCGCGCGCCAGGAGCTGGCGCGACCCGGCCCGTCGGTCCGGTTCGTGGTCGTGCACCAGCCGCTCAAGCCGGGCAATGCCATCCTGCCGTTGCTGCGCCAGCGGGGCGTGGCGGCGGTGTTCGCGGGGCACCTGCACCGCTACGAGCGGCAGCTGGTGGACGGCGTGCTCGAGTTCACCGTCGGCACCAGCGGCGAGGGACCGGGCGCCGCGGAGTTCACCCGCGCCACCGCCGGAGCCGCCGTGTCCCGGCTGGACTTCGGGCTGCTGCGAGTGACGGTCACGACGGGCGGGGTGGAGTACCGGTTCGTCGACCAGCGCGGCCGCGTCCTCGACCAGGCAACCGGGACGCTGGCCGGTCCGTGACCGCGCTGCGCGCCGTCAACCTGGGCGTCTCCGCGCTGGCACTCGCGGCGGCGGTGGCGATCGGCCGGCCGGAGGTGTTCGCGCCGCTCGCGCTGTGCGG
>JAWVDZ010000057.1:0-3139 GCA_033856955.1 Gaiellales bacterium | reverse complement strand
GGCCCCGCCAGCAGCGATTGCATCGCCGCCCGCGCGGGAGCGATGGTCTGCGGCTGGACGCGCTTGGTCAGCCAGAGCTTGCCGCCACGCTCGAACCACACCTGGTAGACGCTGGTCTCGCCGCCGGTTGCAGACGCCCGCGCCGAGCCGGCCAGCATGGCCACTGCGACTGCGAGCAGGATGATGAGGACGCGCTTCTTCACGATCGATCCTTTCGGGTTGGGTGACGTCCACCAGCCTGCCGGCGGAGGGCGTCATGTGTCAGTCACGAGTGGTGGCGGATCCGTCAGGGAGTGAGCACGACGGGAATCCGTTCCTCATGCGGGAACGTCCCCGAGCCGGCCGCGTCGTCGTCATGGACGACGATCGTGCCGGTCTGTCGCTGATCCACGTGGTAGGCCAGCGCGATGCTGAAGCTGCCCCAGCAGCCGGTGCCGCAGGTGGCGGTGGTGAAGTCGTGGGCGATCACGGTGCCGTTCTGGTCGAGCAGCTCGACCGAGACGTTCGCCTCGAACACGTTGGCCAGGCCGCTCACCCGCACCGGGCTTGCGATCTCCTGGTCGAAGCCGGGGCCGGCGACGGCGATCACGGGCAGCAGATCCTCGTAATCGTGCCGCGTCTGCGGCCGGTCGAGCACGATTCCCTCCCCCGAGAACACGGTCACCGGCTCGCCGTCCAGGCGCAGCGCCACCCGCTGGACGGTGGGAAACTGGGTGAGCGTGTAGACGACCTGGGCCAGCCGCATCGTCATCGAGAGCGATCCGCCGCCGGACTGGTACTCCGAGCTGAGATCGATCGTGGCCGTGCCTCCGGCGATGTTGAGTCCCAGCTTCGTCGTGCCCCGTGGTACCAGCGTGCCGATGCCGTGGGCCTGCTCGGCGGTGGTCGGTCCCGCGATCAGGGCGTCGATCGCGGCCGAGCCGACGCTCGTCGTCTTGGGCACGGTGCGCATCACCGGCCACAGCTTCTCGCCGCGCGAGAACCAGACCTCGAAGCTGACGACGGGCTCGGCGGACGATCTGGTCGATCCGCCGGCCGTGGAGGGAGCGCCGCTGACCACATCGCTGATCGGCCCCTCGCCGACGGCGCTGTTCGATCCGCAGGCCGAGCCGGCCAAGGTCGCGAACACGATCATGAGTGCCAGCCGCTTCATCTACTCCTCCTTTGGGGACGGGTGTGCATCCCCATCTTGCGGCCGGGCTGAAACGGCATCCTCACCGTCGCGTAACGGTTCTGAAACAGCGCCTCGCAGCACCAGCCGAAAGAGCGCGCCGCCTGCGGGGCGGTTGGCGGCCGTCAGCTCTCCCCCCAGCAAGCGAGCGTTCTCGCGGGCGATGGCGAGTCCAAGGCCGCTTCCTCCCTCGCTGCGGTTTCGGTCGGCCTTCGAGAAGCGGTCGAAGATGTGGGGCAGAAACGCCGGGTCGATGCCGGAGCCGTCGTCGGAGACCTCGATCAGCGCCCCTTCGTCCGTCGCCGCCACCCGCACCGCGACCGCCGCACCGCCGTGGATGATCGCGTTTCCGACCAGGTTGGCGACGATTCGCTCCAGCCGCCGGCGGTCGGCCGAGACGACGACCTCGTCGGCGTCCAGCGTCACCCGTGCGGCCCAGCCGTTTCCGCGCAGCACCCCGTCCACCACCCGTCCGGCGTTCACCAGCTCGGTCTCGGTTGCCTCGACGCCCGAGTCGATGCGGGAGATCTCGAGCAGGTCCTCGGCCAGCTTCCGCAGCCGGGCCACGTCCTCGACCAGCATCTCGGCCAGCCGCCGCGCCTCGTCCGGCATCTCGGCCGCGTGTGCGACCAGCAGCTGGGCCTCGCCGACCAGGGCGGTGAGTGGCGTTCGCAGCTCGTGGGCGACGTTGGCCGTGAACGCCCGTTCGCGCAGCTGAGCGTCGGACAGCGCCTCGATCTTTGCCTCCAGCGCCTCCGCCATCTCGTTGAAGGAGGCGGCCCACAGGCCGAACTCGTCGTCCCCGGCCACCGGCAGGCGCGTGTCCAGCAGGCCCTCGGCCAGCGACCGGGCGGCCTGGCTGGCCTGCGACACCGGTGCCAGCGTGCGCCGGGCGAGCACCGTGCCGACCAGCCCCGCCATCAGGGTCAGCACCAGCCAGCCGAGCGCCAGCACGTTTCGCAGCGTGGCGAGATCGTCCCACACCTGCTGCTCGTCGTAGAAGAAGTAGAGCGCCGTCCCGTTCTGGAGCCGGCCGCCGACGACCACCTGGTGGCGGCCCGCGACCGTCACCCGCTGGCGGGCCAGCTGCCCGTCCGCCACCAGCCGGCGCAGGTCGGCGGGCACCTGGCGGAGGCCCGGGCAGGTCAGGTCGGAGCGCTGGGCGGCTGCCGACGACGGCACGACGACGGTGCAGAAGTCGCCCCGCGTGTCGTACGCGGCCAGCAGCTGCGACACCGAGGGCTGGTCGGCCGCGAACCTGAGGTTGAAGCGTGACTGGCTGACCGCGCGCTGGGCGGAGTCGTCAAGCCGGGAGGAGCGCACCACGAGGTAGGAGCCGACCGCCAGCGCGCCGGTGGCGATGCCCGCGATCAGCACGAAGGCGATCGCCAGCCGCCGTCGCAGCCTGCCGGGCGCGACGCCGCGAGCGCTCACGCCGGCTCGAACCGGTAGCCGACGCCGCGCACCGTCGTGATCAGCGCGGGCCGGCCCGGGTCGACCTCGATCTTGGAGCGCAGCCGCTGCACCGCCACGTCCACCAGCCGCGAGTCGCCCAGGAACTCATAGCCCCACACCAGGTCGAGCAGCAGGTCGCGGGTGAACACCTGCCCGGGGCGGCCGGCCAGCTCACAGAGCAGCTTGAACTCGGTCGCGGTGAGGGCCAGGTCGCGCCCGTCGCGATGCGCGCGGAACCCCGCCTCGTCGATCTCGAGGTCGCCGAACCGCAGCACGCGAGGCGTGCTGGACACGACGCCGCGTCGCAGAACCGCCCGCACCCGCGCCACCAGTTCGGCCGGCTCGAACGGCTTGGTGAGGTAGTCGTCGGCGCCCAGCTCGAGCCCGGCGACCACGTCGTGGGTGTCCGATCGGGCGGTCAGCATCACGATCGGCGTCGAGTGGGTCCGCCGGATCGCGCGGCACACCTCGAATCCGTCGCTGCCCGGCAGCATCACGTCCAGCAGCACGAGG
>JAWVDZ010000056.1:0-7071 GCA_033856955.1 Gaiellales bacterium | reverse complement strand
AAGCCCAGCTCGGACATCCTGCGGCGAAAGTGAGCTGTGTTCTCGAGCAGCCGCCGGCGGGGCTCGGGCGAGCCCTCGATCAGGTCGAGCGCCTTCAGCGTGGCGCCGGCGATGGGGGGCGCCAGGCTGTTCGAGAACAGGTAGGGCCGCGAGCGCTGGCGGAGCAGATCGACCACCTCGGCGGATGCGGCCACGTACCCGCCGCTTGCACCGCCCATCGCCTTGCCCAGGGTGCCCGTGATGATGTCCACGCGGCCGATCACGTTGTGCAGTTCATGGGTGCCGCGGCCACGCGCGCCGACGAAGCCGACCGCGTGCGAGTCGTCCACCATGACCAGCGCGCGGTGGCGCTCGGCCAGGTCGCAGATTCCCGCCAGGTCGGCGACGAAACCGTCCATCGAGAACACGCCGTCGGTTGCGATCAGGCGGTGGCGTGCGTCCGCCGACTCCACCAGCTTCGCCTCCAGCTCGTCCAGATCGCGGTTGGCGTATCGCAGGCGCCGCGCCTTGCAGAGCCGGATGCCGTCGATGATCGAGGCATGGTTGAGGGCATCGGAGATGATCGCGTCGTCCGGCCCGAGCAGCGCCTCGAACAGGCCGCCGTTGGCGTCGAAGCACGAGCCGTAGAGGATCGCGGCCTCGCTGCCAAGGAAGTCGGCCAGCCGGCGCTCGAGGTCGCGGTGCACCTCCTGCGTGCCGCAGATGAACCGCACCGACGCCATGCCGTAGCCCCCCCGCTCGAGGGCGGCGTGCGCGGCGGCGACGATCTCGGGGTGGTCGGCCAGCCCCAGGTAGTTGTTGGCGCACAGGTTCAGCACCTCGCCCCGGCCGGCCACGCCGACGTGCGCCGACTGCGGCGTCTCGATCACGTGCTCGTGCTTATACAGACCGGCCTGGCGCAGCTCGTCCAGGCGACCGCGCAGATCGTCGCGAAGCCCGGCGTCGGTCATGCCGACGTCCAGTCGAGCACGACCTTGCCGGACTGTCCCGAGCCGGCCACGGCGAACCCCTCGGCGAACTGCTCGAAGCCCATCCGGTGGGTGATCACGGGAGCGATGTCGAGCCCGGACTGGAGCATCACGGTCATCTGATACCACGTCTCGTACATCTCGCGCCCGTAGATGCCCCGCAGCGTGAGCATGTTGAACACGACCTGCGTCCAGTCGATCGCGATCTCCTCGCTGGGGATTCCGAGCATCGCGATCCGGCCGCCGTGCGACATGTTGCCCAGCATCGCGCGCAGCGCGGCCGGGCTGCCCGACATCTCAAGGCCGACGTCGAAGCCCTCGCTCATACCCAGCTCGGCCTGCACTCCGGGCAGCTGGCGCTCGCCGGGATCGATCGCCAGCGTGGCGCCCATTCGCAGCGCGAGGTCGCGCCGGTAGCTGTTCGGATCGCTGACCACCACGTGACGGGCGCCCGCGTGGCGCACGACCGCCGTCGCCATGCAGCCGATCGGCCCGGCGCCCGTGATCAGCACGTCCTCGCCCAGAACGGGGAACGCCAGCGCGGTGTGCACCGCGTTGCCGAACGGGTCGAAGATGGCCGCCACGTCCTCGTCGACGCCGTCCGCGTGGTGCCAGATGTTCGTCATCGGAAGCGCGATCAGCTCGGCGAAGGCGCCCGGCCGGTCGACCCCGACGCCCTGCGTGTGGGCGCACAGGTGGCGCCTGCCGGCCATGCAGTTCCGGCAGCGGCCGCAGACGACGTGGCCCTCGCCGCTGACCAGGTCGCCGACATGGAAGTCGTTCACGTTCGACCCCACGGCCACGATCTCGCCCACGAACTCGTGCCCGATCACGAGCGGCACCGGGATCGTTCGCTGCGCCCAGGCATCCCAGCGCTCGATGTGCACGTCGGTGCCGCAGATGCCGGTCTTGTGCACCCGGATCAGCACGTCGTTGATGCCGTGCTCGGGTTCGGGCACCTCCTCCAGCCACAGGCCGGGCTCGGCGCGGCTCTTGACCAGTGCGCGCATGGTGCGCGGATCCTAGAGGGTTGATTCCATATCCAGCGTGGATGCAGGGCGTCAGGTGCAAGCCCTTGCGGCTTGCACCGGTCAGGAGGGATCTGCGATCACGCAGATCGCGGATGCGGGCGCGTTGGGCGGCGGGAGCGCTCGCAGCGCAGGCTGGGCAGGCCCTGGGCAAGAGCGATCGTGCCGTCCAGCGTGTCCTGGGCCCGATCCTGCGCCGCGTTGGATGTGGAATCAACCCTCTAGACCGGGCTCACCTTACGATCACGCCCGCCGGTACTCGATCCGCCACAGCTCCGTCCACTCGCCGCCGCCCGAGCGCGACCATGTCCAGGTGAAACCGCTCTCCGCGATGTCCTGAAACCGCATGCGCTTGATGTCGCCGCGTGAATCGGGCTCGGTCGTCAGCAGCTCCATAGCACCGTTACGAAACTCACCGGCGAGGTGAAACCAGGATCCCTCGCTGTCCATCCAGGTCTGCACCCACCGCGAGGCCGGCTCGTCGTAGACCGAGATGCTGGTTCCGACCAGGTCGATGCCGGGCCGGCCGTCGAACGACTCCCGCACCACACGCCCGCCGCAGACCGCTTCCACCATGTTGCTGCCCTCGCCGCCGGTCCAGGTGCAGCGCCACTCGCCGAGCCAGAAGTCGAACTGCCGTCGCGGATCGTTCATCGCCTCTTGGACGCTGCCGGCGGGGGCGACGTTTGTGCGTACCGCAAATTGGTGACAGACAGGTCGCAAACGGGTGATCCAGCGGGACCGTCGTGGGTCGATCATGTGTGGGGTATGAACGTCCACGGGGGGATGGCATGATCGAGCGGGCATGGTCTGAGGCCCGGCGGCTGGAGTCGTGGCCGCCACCATCGTTGTCCAAGGCGATCGCGAGTGCGGGCTCGGTTGCGTCGTCGACCAGCTTCGTCGCCCGCCAGCCGATCTACGACGCCAACCTCGAGGTGTACGCCTACGAGCTGCTGTTCCGCGACGGTGACGTCGACCATGCCGATATCTCCGATCAGGAGGCGGCCACGGCCAGCACCGTCGTCACCACCTTCTCCGACATCGGCCTGGACGCGCTGGTGGGCGGCCGCTGCGCCTTCGTCAACGCCACCCGCGACTTCCTGATGCGCGACTTCGTGACGCTGCTGCCGGCCGGGCGCGTGGTGCTCGAGCTGCATCGCGGCGATGCGCTCGACCCCGAGGTGCTGGCCGAGCTGCGACGGCTGGTCGGGCTCGGCTACCTGATCGCGCTCGACGACTTCGTGATCCGCGAGGACAGCCTGCCGCTGCTCGAGGTCGCCCACTTCGTCAAGTTCGACGTGCAGGCTTTCACCCGCGATCAGCTGGCCGAGCAGGTGCAGGCTCTGCGCTCGCACAAGGTGTCCCTGATCGCCTCCAAGATCGAGGACCATCACACCTTCGAGGTCTGCAAGCAGCTCGGCTTCGACCACTTCCAGGGCTACTTCTTCTGCCAGCCGAGGACGGTCACCGGCAAGGGCATCCCCTCCAACCGGCTGACCCAGATGCGGCTGATGAGCGTGCTCCAGGATCCCCACTGCGAGCTGGAGGAGCTTGAGCGCTCGATCACCAACGACCTCGGCGTCAGCTTCCGGCTTCTGCGGTGGATCAACTCGGCCTACTTCTCGCTGCCGCGCAAGGTCAACTCGGTGCGCGAGGCGCTGGTGCTGCTGGGCGTCCGAAACGTCCGCAGCTGGGCGCTGCTGATGACGCTGGCGGCGATCGACGACCAGCCCAGCGAGCTGATCCGCACCGCCATGGTGCGCGCCAAGATGTGCGAGCTGGTCGCCAAGTCGATCGACCGCCCCGACCCGGACGCGCACTTCACGGTCGGCCTGTTCTCGGTGGTGGACGCGTTCATGAACATGCGCATGGAGGACGTGCTCAGCCAGCTGCCGCTGTCGCCAGAGGTGGCCGGCGCGCTGCGCGACCAGAGCGGTCCCCTGGGCGAGGTGCTGTCCTGGGTGCTGACCTACGAGCGAGGGCGGTTCGAGTGCCTCGAGCCGGCGCCCGAGGCGGACGCCATGCTGCGCGACGCCTACCTGGTGGCGCTGCGGTTCGCCGAAGAGGCCGAAACCGCCTCGGTCTGAGCGTCCGGCGACGGCGTCAGCCGACTACTCCGGGCTGTGCCAGGCCAGGTGCCAGACGGCACCGAAGGTGACGGCCAGCAGCACGACGTTCTGCCAGTAAGCGCTCATCCATCGAGCGTACGAGCGAAACCGCGCCCTGGCTACTCGTCCTCGTCGTCTTCGTCGCGAAACAGGTCGCGGGCGCCCATCCGGCCGACGCTCTCGACCTTGGTCAGCTCGTGGACGTTGCTGTAATACAGCCGCTGGGTCAGGCCGCCGGCCTGAAACGGCTCGTCCATGCGCAGGACGACGCTGTCGCCGGCCACTCGCACGACCGTGCCATAGGCGCCGTCGGGGCGCCGCGCGTGGTCGCCCGGAGCGAACACCGGCAGCTGCGTGCGCTCGATCGGCCGCCGGGTCGCGATCGGCTCTGCGTCGTACATGGCCATGGCGCGCAGTGTATCGGGGCCTGGGCGATTGACCGCCGCCGGCCGTGACCGGCGGCGATCGCTCTCAGTAGCCGTACCGGCTGCCACTGCTGGCCGGCGGCTGGGCGCTTACGTCGCTTGTGGCGGCGAGCCACGTGCCCACGTCCCGGAAGCCGTTTCCGGAGGCGTCGCCCGGCGAGCTGTCATCGGCGAAGGTGTAGAGCGGCAGGCCTCGATACGTGACCTGCCTACCGGCGCCGTCCGGGCGCACGATCGTGCCCAGCGACGTCACTCCAGGGCCCGTGACCGGTCCGTGGGCGAGCAACGGGCGCCACACGGACAGGCACGACGTGGAACTGCCGGGAACGGTCGAGCTGCGCGTGCAGACGAAGCGGCCGCCCCGCTCGGCGGACAGCGAGTAGAGCGTCATCCCGTGACTGTCCACCAGCACGTTCGTGCCCAGCGTGGCATTGTGGACGCTGCTGACGAGCGCCGCCGATCCCGCGCCGGCCGCGCTGCCGGTGCTTTTCGCACCTGACGACGAGCCGCAGCCTGACGCCAGTGCGACGGCCGCAACGGCCATCGCCGTCCAGCCGCGAGTGCGAGTGATGATGTTCATGGATTCCCTTTCGAATGTCGTAGGTCATCGCTTGGCATACGGGGCGACGCGCCGCCGGGATTGTGTGGAGGGCTGCAATCCACATGCGCCCAGCGACCGTAGGGGGCGACCCACCTGTCCGGGGGTCGAGTTGGGATTCGCATCGGTCGATGCCGGATCGAAGATGGGGGTACGCACAACCGCAGGCGTCGTCTCGCTGGTCGTCCTGGCAGGCCTCACGGCCGGCGCCGCAACGCCGCAGGCAGCTCCGCTGGGCGCCGCCCCCGCCTGTCCCATCTTCCCGGCGGACAACGTCTGGAACGAGGACGTCTCGGCGCTGCCGGTGGCGGCCGACTCGGCCACCCTGCTGCAGACGATCGGGCTCACCATCGGGCTTCACCCCGACTTCGGCAGCTACGCCGGCTACGGCATCCCCTTCAACACGGTGGCCGGCACCCAGCCGAAGCTGAAGGTGCGCTTCGGCTACGCCTCGGAGTCCGATGCCGGCCCGTACCCGATCCCATCCCGTCCCAAGATCGAGGCCTCCAGCGACCACCACATGCTGATAGTCGACCGCGACCACTGCAAGCTGTACGAGCTGTGGAACGCCCGCCACACATCCACCGGCTGGCGCGCCGGCTCGGGAGCGATCTGGCCGCTTGGCTCAAACGCCCTGCGGCCCGACGGCTGGACGAGCGCCGACGCCGCCGGTCTGCCGGTGTTGCCGGGACTGGTGCGCTACCGAGAGGTGGCGGCCGGAGTGATCGACCACGCCCTGCGGTTCACCGCTCCGCAGACGCGCAGCGCCCACATCTACCCGGCGCGCCACGACGCCGGATCCGGCACCTCGGCCGCGCTGCCGCCGATGGGCCTGCGGGTGCGGCTGAAGGCCTCGTTCGACCTCTCGCGGCTCTCGCCACAGGCACGGGTGGTCGCGGTCGCACTGCAGCGCTACGGCATGATCCTGGCCGACAACGGCTCGCCCTGGTACGTCAGCGGCGCCTCCGATCCCAGCTTCGACGACGACGACCTGCGGACGCTGAACCGGATCACGGGCGCCGATCTCGAGGTGGTCGACACAAGCACGCTTCGCAACGGACCCTGAGGCGTCGCCGCCGGATCGGGTGACGGGCGCATCCCCCGACGGTGGGCGGGGACCCACGCCACCACGGCCGATACCAGTGATGGGTCTGGTCATCTCGAGCACTCCGGGGGTCTTCATGGCGATGAGCTATCCGACGCTGCCGTCGCAGCCAACACGCGCACACATCGCGCGGCTGCTGTGGCGCGCCGGCTTCTCGGGCAGCACCGCCCAGATCACCCGCTACGCCAAGCTGGGCCTGCCGAAGGCGATCTCGGAACTCCTCAACCCGTTCACCACCAACGTCCTGTCGGGACCCGCCCCGACCGACTCGGGCGCCCCGCTCGACCCCGTCAACCACTGGGGGCACGACTGCCTGTGGTGGCTCGATCGCACGGTGCGGAGCCGAAACCAGCTCCAAGAGCGGATGACGCTCAACCTGCACGACCTGTTCGCCACCTCCAACGCCGGCGTCGGCAACACCCGCCACATGCTGCGCCAGAACCGGCTGCTGCGCTCGCACGCACTCGGCAACTTCGCTGATCTGCTCCAGCAGATCACCATCGATCCGGCCATGCTGCTGTGGCTGAACGGAGCCGACTCGAACAAGTGGGAACCGAACGAGAACTACGGCCGCGAGGTGATGGAGCTGTTCTGCCTGGGCAACGACCCGGCGCTCGAGACGCTCACCCACGGCATGTGGACGATGGCCAACTGCTACACGCAGTCCGACATCCATGACGCCGCCCGGGCGCTGACGGGCTGGCGCTACGACTGGAACAAGGCCACGCCCGGAACGCTCGCGCAACGCGAGAACCCGACCTTCTACGACCCGGCCTACCCCGACACGGGCTCGAAGACGATCTTCGGCCACACCGGCAACTGGGACTGGCAGGACGTCT
>JAWVDZ010000055.1:0-4478 GCA_033856955.1 Gaiellales bacterium | reverse complement strand
GCCCGGTTCGACGACGAGGGCAGCGCCGTTGGGCGCCCTGAACCAGCTGAGACCGAGCCGCAGAAACAGGAGACCGGCGAGAGAAAGCCGTGAGGTGCTTTGTCGCCTCGCGCTCACTCGATTAGCGCCTGGTTACGGCGCGAAAGTCCCTGGAAAGGAGTACCCTGAGGGTCCACGAGGCGACATCGCGGATCGCGTCCAGGCCGTCCTGCCGTCCCATCCCAAGGAACTGTGGAAGGGGCATCATGCTGATTGACGCGAAGCTGCTCGCCGCCGACAGGGCGCTCGACCAGGCCTGGCGTGGCGGCGTCGGCGTTGCCAAAGCGGTAACTCACGCCAAGAAGTTCACCGAGTCGTTCAGGTTCGACGTGATGATGAAGGACGCCACGTCGATCGTCTCAGCTCACCACAGCTGCACCTCAGACGAGGCGCTGTCGAGGATCGTGTTCGTGTCTCAGCACACCAATCGCCGGCTTCGAGACATCGCCCAAGGGGTGATCGCGGCGGAGGCCGCCGACGGGCAGGCGCTGGCCGTTCATCCGCCCCGCCTGTATCGATTCACGCTCTGACGGCGTCGCTTTCGAGAAACGCGCGAGGTGGCATTGACGGATCACGCCGGGAGGTGCAGAATCTCCTCGATCCAGTGGGTTGAGCTGCAGTCGCCGGAGCGGGTCAGGACGCCCGCTCACATGAAGGCGTGGCGCGGGGCTTGCTGGAACGTGCTCATCGGGGGGCGTTGGAGCCGCCGCCCCGATGAGCTTGCGCTCGATTCGGGTCAGGCCTCCGGCTCGCCCGCCACTTCGTCCTCGGCCAGCAGCCGATACAGCTTGCGCCGCGTCTCCCGTAGCAGCGCGGCCGCGTCGGTCACCTGCTTCTCGGATCCGGCCTGCACGACCTGCCGTGTCGCGGAGCGGACCTGGTACATCAGGTCGCGCAGCTCGACCAGCGCGGGTGGCACGTCGGCGCCCACATCCTGCCAGGGCGTGCTCGGGGTGCCGGCCGCCTCCGCCTGTCCGGCCTCGGTCAGCGAGAAGACGCGCTTGCCGCCCTGCTGCTCGGCCTGGACGAGCTCCTGGTCCTCGAGCTGGGACAGCGTGGGGTAGACGGAGCCGGGGCTGATCCGCCAGGCGCCGCCGGAGCGCTCGCTGAGCTCGCGCATGATCTGGTAGCCGTGCATCGGCTGCTCGGCCAGCAGCGCCAGGATTGCGGCGCGGATGTCGCCGCGGCCGGCGCGACCGCGCGCGAAGAAGGGCCCCTCGCCGCGGCCGAAGCCGAGCTCGTGGCCCGGCCGGCGGCCGTGCCGGGCGCAGCGCAGCATCCACTCGCGCAGCTCGCCGCGCCGGATGCCGATGGGATGGATGACGTAATCGGTCACGTCTCAGTCCTTTCGTTGTGCGTACGATAGGTGTATCACGATATATCGCGATATGCAAGAAGGTTTCGACCCGGTCGCGCGAGTACGCTGTCCGGCGCAGGCTTTTCAAACGTGCACACCCAGGGGGCATGAGATGCGGCGAGTGGTCGTTTCGGAGTTCGTGACGCTGGACGGGGTGATGGAGGATCCCGGCGGCGCGGAGGGATTCGAGCGAGGCGGCTGGGCGTTCCGCTACCAGCGCGGAGCCGAGGGAGACAGGTTCAAGCTGGATGAGGTGATGGACGCCGACGCGATGCTGCTGGGCCGTGTCACCTACCAGGGCTTCGCCGAGGCCTGGCCCGACCGCACCGACGAGGCGGGCTTCGCCGACAAGATGAATTCGATGCCCAAGTACGTCGTCTCGAACAGCCTCGAGAGCGCGGACTGGAACAACTCGACCGTGATCCGGGGCGACGTGGCCGCCGAGATCGCCGCGCTCAAACAGGGGCCGGGCGGCGATCTGCTGGTGGCGGGCAGCTGCACGCTGGTCGAGACGCTGCGGCGCCACGATCTCGTCGACGAGTACCGGCTGATGGTGTTCCCGGTCCTTCTGGGCAGCGGCAGGAAGCTGTTCGCCGACGGTCGTCTGGACTCGCTTCGGCTGGTCGAGGCGAAGCCCGCGGGAGAGGTCGTGATCCTGCGCCTGGAGCCCGCTCGCGACCACGCCTGATCGTCCGGTCCCGCCGACGTCTCGAACCGGTGACGGTGCTGAGACATTTCAGCGACAAACTGGAACTCGTGAAGCTGGTTGCGTATGATCGCGGGACGATTTCCCAGGGGGGAGAGGGATGAGGCTCACATACGGTCGAGCGGGACGGGTCGCGACGCTGGCGCTGATGCTTGCGGCCGCGGCGTCGGCCGCGCCGGCTTCCGGCGCCGCTCCGATCACGCCGTCGGGCTGGTCGCTCACCCCCGCGGGCAGGCTGATCACGGTCACCGACGGGCCCGGGCTGGGCGGCCCGTGGGCGGTTGCCGTCTCGCCCGACGGCGGTCACGCGCTGGTCACGTCCAGCGGCCAAGCGGTGCAGGACGAGACGGTTGAGACGTTCGACCTCGCCTCCGGCCAGCGCAGTGGGCTTCAGGTCTACAACGGCCACCTCGGCCGCTCGGTGTTCTACGGCGTGGTGTACTCCCCCGACGGCACCAAGGCCTGGGCGTCCGGCGGCGGGCAGGGCGTCGTCCACGCCTACGCCGTTCAGGCCGACGGGTCGCTGAAGGCGACGCACACGATCCCGGCGGGGAACTTCCCCACCGGCATCGCCTACGGACACACCCCGCTCGGCGATCGCCTGTACGTGGCCGACAATCTCGGCGGGGCGCCGTTCTCGACCGGGTCCTACGAGGATCCGCCCGGCCACGAGGTGCGCGTGATCAACCCCGCCACCAGCAAGGTCACGGCCACCATCGACCTCGGCCTGCCGCTCGATCCGTTCGGCATCACGTTCAACCACGCCGGCACCAAGGCGTACGTCACCAACTGGACCGGCCGCTCGGTGGTCGTGATCGACACCGCCACTCAGAAGCCGATCGGCGCGATTCCGCTGTCGCCGCCCGGCAACCCGCTTCAGGCCGACCACCCGACGGCGATCGTGGCCAACCCGAGTACGTCCGAGCTGTACGTGGCCAACGCCAGCAGCGACTCCGTCTCGGTGATCGACGGCCGCAGCGACCGGCTGGCCGCGACCATCGACGTGGCGCCGGTAGCCGGCTCGCCCAAGGGCTCGATGCCGGAGGGGCTCGCGGTGAGCCCGGACGGCACCACGCTGTACGTGGCCGAGGCCGGGGAGAACGCGGTCGCCGTTGTCGACCTCGGCACCCGGAAGCTGCGCGGCCTTATCCCGACGGCCTGGTATCCGGCCGACGTCAAGGTGACGCCGAACGGCCGCCGGCTGGTGGTCGTCAACACCAACGGCTTCGGCACCGGCCCCAACCGCTGCGGCCCGTTCTCACCATTGCTCGCGCTCGGCTGCGGAAGCGGCATCGAGTACCTGCCGGGCTACTTCGAGAACCAGTACGCGGGCACCATGATCCGCGGCTCGGTGCAGGTGATCGACCTGCCGACCTCGCCCGCCGTGTTCTCGTCGCGGCTCGCCGGCTGGACGGCGCAGGTGCGGCTCAACAACCACGTCGACCAGCGGCCGGCGGCGAAGCCGACCGCGCTGCGCGCGATCAAGCACGTGATCTACGTGATCAAGGAGAACCGCACCTATGACCAGGTGTACGGCGACCTCGGCAAGGGCAACGGCGATCCCGAGCTGAACCTGTTTGGGGACGAGTCGGCGCCCAACCATCGCGATCTCGCCCGCCGCTTCGTGCTGCTGGACAACTTCTACGTCGATGCCGAGGTGTCCCAGGACGGCCATCCCTGGTCGACCCAGGCCACAGCGACCGACTACGTGGACAAGGTGTGGCCGTTCGACTACGCCTGGGCCTACTTCCGAAGCTACGACAGCGAGTACGTACCGCTCGCCCAGCAGTTCCCGAGCGAGCCGCTGGCCTCCGATCCCAGCGTTCCGCGCTCGGCTTCGATGGCCACCGTAGGCGCGCTGTGGGACGACGCCTACGATCACAACGTCAGCTTCCGCGACTACGGTGAGGGCACCCCTTGGGACGCCCCCGACAACTGCACCAGCGGCGCCAACGCCTCCGACCTGACGCGGCTGCAGGCGCGGTTTGGCGAGCACGTCGACCCCAGGTTCCCAGGCTGGAACATGGACTGCTCAGACCACGCGGTGCGCGAGCCCGAGTGGCAGCGCGAGTTCCATCGCTACGAGCGGAACAACAACCTACCCGGTCTCGAGATCGTGTACTTCCCCAATGACCACACCCAGGGCACGGCGGCCAAGCTGGCAACGCCCCGCTCCTACATGGCGGACAACGACCTCGCGCTGGGCCGTCTGGTGGATACGGTGTCGCACAGCAAGTACTGGTCGAGCACGGCCATCTTCGTGCTCGAGGATGACGCCCAGGACGGCCCCGACCACGTGGATGCACACCGCTCGACGGCGCTCGTGATCAGCCCGTTCACCCAGCACGCGACGATCGACTCGACGCACTACGACAC
>JAWVDZ010000054.1:0-6057 GCA_033856955.1 Gaiellales bacterium | reverse complement strand
GATGTCGGCGAAGGGGCGCGCCCAGAACGGGTGGCTGTGGGCGACGTCGACCAGCGACTCGGTCGCCATGCGGGTGTGGCCGATAGCGTGGCTGCCGTCGAACCCGCTGTACGGCGCGGCGGCCTCGACGTCGGACGCATCGCCGACGTCCTTGACGATCTCCATCGACCGACCGATCGAGAACACCTCCGTGTCCGGCACCCGCTCAACGCCGTCGGCCAGCTCGCCGAGGTCGCCGCCGTAGCCGATCCGGGCGCGCAGGTTGGGGCCGGTGTGGGACTGCTCGCTGACCGAGCCCATATCGGCCAGCGCGTCGAACACCCTGCGGGGGGTGTCGCCGTTCGCCTCCATCCGAACGCGCACGACGTAGGACGCGGGGTCGGGAGGGCCGTAGAGCGCGACGCCCGTCGAGTCCGTGCCGCGCCGGTCGAGGGGCGAGAGCATGTCGAACATTGCGCGGCCGACGGGCCCGTACCGGCCCGGGTCCTTGTAGAGGAATCCACACAACCCGCACACGTCAACCAGTCCTTTCGGAGAGACAGCGGTCAGCCCGTAATCCTAGGCACCTGCGGACAACGTCGGCAGTGCCGCGAGCGATGCAATTCGTCCGCACGCTGTGTGCAGATGTGCAGGAGGTCTCGCGTGGATCGCCGGGTGGGGCGGGATGGTGGCCGCCCCACCCGGTTATGGGCCTAGAACAGCGTCAGGTAGCGGTTGACCTCCCACGGGGTGACCTGCTCGTGGTAGGCCCGCCACTCGTCCTGCTTGGTCTTCACGTAGTAGTCGACGTAGTCCTCGGTGGCCGTCTTGCCCAGCGCCTCGCGGATCACGGCGTCCTTCTCGAGGTGCCGGGTGGCGTCCAGCAGGTTGGCGGGAAGCAGCTCGATCTTGCGGCGTTTGAGCTCCTTCTCGGTCAGCTCGTAGAGGTTGTCGTCGTTGTGCGGCCCGGGGTCGAGGTCGTGCTCGATCCCGTCCAGGCCGGCGGCCAGGATCACGGCCATCGCCAGGTAGGGATTGCACGAGCCGTCCACGGTGCGGTCCTCGACGTGGCCGCCGGGCAGCCGCAGCATCTGCGTGCGGTTGTTGGCGCCGTGGGTGATGAAGATCGGCGACCAGGTTGCGCCCGAGGTGGGCGTGCCGGCGGTCGTCGTCAGCCGCTTGTAGCTGTTCACGGTCGGCGCGGTGACGGCGATGTAGGCCTTGGCGTGCTTCTTGAGGCCGGCCGTGAACTGGTAGCCGAGCTTGGAAAGCCCGAGGCCCTGAGGATCGTCGTCGTCCTTGAACAGGTCGGTCGAGCCGTCCTCGTCCCACAGGGACATGTGGAAGTGGCCGCCGTTGCCCGTCAGGTGGCTGAACGGCTTGGGCATGAAGGTGGCCAGCAGGCCGCGCTCCTGCGCCATGGCGTGCACCATGTAGCGGAAGAAGATGGCACGGTCAGCGGTGGTGACGGCGTCGGCGAACTCGAAGTTCGACTCGAACTGACCGTTTGCGTCCTCGTGGTCGTTTGCGTAGCTGCCCCAGCCGAGCTGGTTGATGTAGGTGGAGAGGGTGCTGAGGAACTCGTACTGGCGGGTGAGGCCTTTCATGTCGTAACAGGGCTGCTCCATCTTGTCGAGCGGGTCGGCCAGCTCGATGCCGCCGTCGGCGGTCTCGCGCAGCAGGAAGAACTCGAGCTCCATGCCGACCTTGAACGAGTAGCCGAGCTTGTTGGCGCGCTCGATCTGGCGGCGCAGGATGGTGCGTGGGCAGTACGGCCACTCCTTGCCCTCGACGGTGATGTCGCAGGCGAACCGGGCGAGGCCGGGCTTGAACGGCACCGGCGTGTAGCTGGCAAGATCGGGGATCGCCATCATGTCCGGCGACGCCGGCGTCTGTCCGATCGGCCCGGCCGCGAAGCCCGCGAATCCGGCGCCCTCGGTGACCAGACCCTCCCAGTTCTCGATCGGCACCAGCTTCGCGGACGGCTTGGCGTTCATGTCCACGAACTGGGCGAAGAAGAACTTGATGCCGTCCTGATCAGCCTTCGCGCGGATCGTGTCCGCAAGTGGACGCGTGCTCAACGTGGCCATCCTCCATCTCCTTCGCTTCGATTTGATGCAAATCTCGCAAACTCAGGCCCGAATTGCTAGGGCCACGCGTCGAAATCGCACGGCCGACGCAATTTCAGCGCGCCGTGATGCGAGCGTGATGCGGAAGTGACGCGACCGTGATGTGCTTCCGGCGGGCGAGCGCGATGCCCCGCCTCAGGCGTGGCCGAGGGCGCGCTCGAGGCGGAGCAGCTTGAGCTCGATCTCGATCATCAGCCAGTCCTCGCGGGCGACGTCGAGCCCGGTCAGGTCCTGGATCCGCCGCAGCCGCTGGCGCAGGGTGTTGGGGTGCACATACAGCGTCGTCGCCGCGGCGGCGATGTTGCCGCGCCGGCGCAGGTACTCCTCGAGCGTCAGCAGCAGCTGGGAGCGATGCCGTTCGTCGTACTCCGCGAGCCGCTGGAGCGCCTCGCCGCGGCGATCGCGGACGCGGCCGTCCTGCGACACCTTGAGCAGGTACTTGTAGGCGCCGAGGTCGTCGAACGCGACCACCCCCGGCTCGATGCTGACCACCGAGGCCGCGACCACGGCGTGCTCGGCCTCGCCGAATCCCGTCCTGAACGCGGCCGCGCCCTGACAGCGGTTGGAGAGGCCGATCGCCAGCGGGTGCTTGGGCGTCAGCTTGCGGTGGATCTCGCGCAGCCGTTCGGCGGCCGCCGCCTCGTCGTTGCCGTTCAGCCGGATCAGGCCGCGCACCGCCGCGTCCCGGCGGTCGAACAGCGATCCCGGGAAGGCGCGCGATGCCGCCAGCTCGAGCGACTCCGCCACCGCATCCCAGCTCGACTCCGCCGGGCCCGGGCGGGGAGCCGCCTGGAGCACCAGGTGTGCGGTGGCGAGATCGCAGCCCAGCGACCCCGCTCGCTGCTCGAGCTCGCCAGCGGTTGCGGTGCCGTGTGAGAGATCCTCAAGCAGATCCTTGATCGCGTTTCGCTCGGTCAGCCGGTCGATCAGCTGCACCTTCTTGATCGCCACGGCGGCCTGGTTGGCGATCGAGCCCGCGATCTCGCGCTGCTCGGCGTCGATCCGCCGATCCGCCGGCAGCCGAAGCGCGAGCGCGCCGACCAGCTCGTCCGCGGCCACCATCGGCACCACCAGCGCCCGCCCCTCCACCTCAGGCCCCCATAGGGCGGCCGCCATCCGGCGGCCGGCCTTGGCCGTGCCCGACCTGGCCGACAGCGCCAGCTCGATGCCCAGCTCGTTCGAGTTCAGGCTGCGGGGAGCGACCGCATCCTCCGGCCACACCGCCCCCGGCAGCAGCCGTCCGCCGTCGTCATCGGCGATCAGCACGTAGCAGCAGGAGGCCTCCAGCAACCGCTGCGCGTGGCGCGCAACGGCCGGCAGCAGGCTCTCCAGGGTGGAGGCCGACGAGACCGCCCGCGCCAGGTCGGACAGGCCCTCGACCAGTGCCAGCCGCCTGCGGGTGTCCTGGTAGAGCCGGGCGTTCTCGATCGCACCCGCAACCAGCGTCGCGGCATGGACGAGGAACTCCGAGTCAGCGCGCGTGAACTCGCGCGGCGCCTCGACGTGCAGTGAGATGACGCCGATCACCTGCCCCGACTTGGCCGTCAACGGCGCGGCGCACAGCGACTGGTACTTCTCCTCCTCGGCCTCGGGCACCACCTTGACGCGGGGATCGTCGAGCGCATTCTCGGGGATGAAGACCGACTCGTTGTGTGCGGCCACCCACCCGGCCAGCCCCTCCCCGGACTCGAAGCGCAGCCTGCCGACCAGCGCGCTGTAGGGATCGGACACAGCCCGCAGCAGCAGCGAGCCGTCGTCGGGATCCAGGAAGTAAATCCAGCAGGCGTGGCAATCGATCGCCTCGCTGACCAGGTCCACGATCGCACGCAGCACGCGATCGAGGTCGAGCGACGACGAAACCGTGTTGATGATCTGGTACAGGTAGCGGCTCTCGACGGTGCGCGGGGCGGCGGCGTCGCCCGTGCGCGATGTGTGAGAAACCGACATAGCCAAATCGTACACTCGGGCCTCGCCCCGACGCTCCGGGATGTAGTCTTTGAGCCTGGCGTGCCGGGAAGTCTGGTCGGCGAATCCAGACCCATGGCCCTCGGCAACCGTCTCCTCCACTCCCGCCCCGTCCTGCTGATCGCATTCGCGTTCGCCGTGATGGGCGACCCGGTCTCGTCGGTGGCATACGCGATCGAGGCCGCGTTGCGGGCGCTGGACGCCCGGCTCGGCCTGCTGCTCGCCACCATGGGCCTGGTGGTCGCGATCATCGCGCTGGTGATCGTGAACTACCACCGGCTGGTGGCGCGGTTCCCCGGAGGTGGCGACGCCGAGGCGGCCGGCACCGCCTTTGGCGAGGGATGGTCGTTCCTTCCGCTGGGGTCGCTGATCGTGGACTACGCGCTCACGATCGCGATCAGCTGCTCGGCGGCGACATCGGCCCTTATCGCCTACCTGCCGGACGCCCGGCCCGCGCGCCTTCCGATCGCGGTCGGCCTGTGTGGGTTGGTGGCCGCTCTGACATGGTTCGGCCATGTCGGCCGGACGCTGTTCGCGCTGATGACGATCTCGTTCGTGGCGGTCGGGTCGATCGTGATCGTGCACGGCCTGTTCGCACCGGCGGGGCAGGGACACGCCTCCATGGAGCCGGCCGGCACCGGCGGCAACCCGCTGGTCGCCGTGCTGCTCGCGTTTCCGGTCGCGATGGCGCTGGCGACCGGCGTCGAGGCGCCCTCCTCGGCGGTCGCCCAGCTCGGCCAGCTCGACCGCGCCGCCCGCGTCCGCTTCGGGCAGGTCACCCTGTGGCTGACGCTCGGCATCGTCGGCTGGCTGACGATCGGCCTCACGCTGCTCGCACAGCGGCTGCGCGTCGGCCTCCCTCCCACCGACTCGACTCAGATCGCCGAGATCGCGCGCGCCGCGGCCGGCAACGGATTCGAGTTCGCCGCCTTCCAGCTGACCAGCGCCGTGCTGCTGCTGGCCGCCGCCAGCAGCTCGTTCCAGGCCGGCCCGGGGCTGCTGAAGGCGCTGGCACGTGGCCACGGCGCCGGCATCCTGCCGGCGCCGCTGGGCAGTTCGAACACCCACCACACGCCCTACTGGTCGGTGGCGGTGTTCCTCGCCGTTGCGGGCACGATCATCCTCGCCGCGGGCGGCCGCGAACAGGAGCTGGTGCTGTTCTACGCGGTTGCGGTGTTCGTCTCGTTCCTGTTCGGCCTGCTCGCGATGAGCACGTTCTCGCGCCGCGAGGGCCGCAGGTGGCTGCTGGCGGTGAACGTGATCAGCCTCGGGGCGGTGATCCTGACCCTGGCCGTCAACCTGCGGCGGGGATATCCGCTGGCCTCGCTTGCGGCGGCCACGATCACGGCCGGGCTGATGTATCTGATGTGGGTGCGAGCCGGCCGGCCGAGCGGCGTGTCCGAGGCGGAGCGTCTCGCGGAGGAAGAGTTGGCCAGCGCTCCATAGCCCCAGTGGCCGCCGAGCGCGTAGGATATGCGGGGAAAATCGATTTCCCTGCGTCAGTACCAACGAGAGGAGTCCTGAATGGCAACGGTTGCTCCTGAGTCGGCCATGGCCGGGCTCGACCCGATGTTCCAGCCCGACTGGTTTCTCACCGACGAGCAGCTGCGCCTGCTTGAGCGGCTGAAGGAGATCTGCGAGGAGACGATCAGGCCGCTCGCGGCCGAGAACGACCGCACCCTCACCTTCCCGCGAAAGAGCCTCGAAGCGCTCGGGCCGGACGGCTTTCTCGGTCTGATGCTGCCCAAGGAGTGGGGCGGCCTGGGCCAGAACCACGTCATGTACGGCGCGGTCACCGAGACGATCGCCCGCCACGGTGACGCCTCGTGCGCGATGTGCTACGTGATGCACATCGGCGCGGTCGAGGCGCTCAAGCTGCGCGCAAACGACCACACCATCGAGAAGTACCTGAAGAAGGTGAAGGACGGCCTCCTCGGCACGCTGTCCTACTCCGACCCCGAGACGGGCTCGCATTTCTGGTACC
>JAWVDZ010000053.1:0-9748 GCA_033856955.1 Gaiellales bacterium | reverse complement strand
ACCGCCGGCGGCTGCTGTGGGAGATCCGCCTGCACCGCGCCCCCGAGCGGGGCCAGCTGGCGCTGGCGCTGGACAGCTCGCCGGCGCCGGCGCTGCCGGTGCTGTCGGAGTGGGACAAGATGGTGGCCGACCACGAGACGATGAGCCTCAGCACCGGGCCGCATCCGATGGCGCTGCTTCGGCCGTCGCTGCCGGAGCGCATCCGCACGTCACGTGACCTGGCCACCGACCCGCCCGGCTCGCAGGTCACGATCGCCGGCATCGTGGTCGCACGGCAGCGGCCCGGGACGGCCAAGGGCATCGTCTTCCTGCTGCTGGAGGACGAGCACGGCATGAGCAATGCGATCGTGCCGCCGGACGTCTACGAGCGCGACCGGATCGCGGTGCGTGCCGAGCCGCTGCTCGAGGTGACCGGCAGGCTGGAGCGGCGCGAGGGCACGATCAACGTGCTGGCCGAGAGCGTCAGACCGCTGACCAGACCGGGCCGGGCCGAGATCGGTCCCAGCGCCGCCGAACCGCCGGACGTCGGCGAGCTGCGGGCGGCTGCGCCGCACCCGAACAGTTTTGGGCGCGGTCGTTAAGTTTCGCGCGGGGCGCCAGCGGCGCCACTCGCGGCTGGTCTCAGGGGGTCAGACCCCAGGCCGGAGGCACTTCGACCGCGGACTGCAGCTCGAACGGGGTCAGACCCCGTTGTCCGTCAAGGCCCCCCGCGCTCCAAAAGCGTCACGATCAGGCGTCGGCGGTAGGAGTACTCAGGCCAGCGTCAGCACCGAGCTGAACACCGCGTACAGGACAGCCAGCCAGGTAAGCACCGCGCCAAGGACACAGACGATCGCGTGATCCTGTGCCCAGCCCATCACCCCGGTCGTGCCGTACTCGCATGCGTCAGCAGAACTTCCGAATGGTGCCATGATCTAGACCCCTCGCCCGAACATCCAAACCTTCGGGTCCAGTGATCGGCATCGGGGGCACGAACTTCACACCCGATCGGGTGCGCGAGAGCACGAAAAGTACGTAGTAGAAGGCGCCCGAGGCCGGATCCGGCTTCGGGCACCCTCGACCTCCTGCTCGCTACAGGAACAGTCCGTACACCGTCGTCAGCGCGACGATGAACGCCATCCAGACGAGCAACACCATGCACACGGCAACCATCGGCCGCTCCTGCGCCCAATCGAGCACACCGGTGTTTCCGTACTCCTCCGACTCCTCGTCGTCGAAGTCCATCCAGCGCATGGGAGACCCCCTTCCATCGCTCTCACTCGGAGCGTGCCAGCGCAGCCCGTTCTCAGCGACCCCCGGACGGGGGGTTAGGATCCTTGCATGCCGCCGCTCGCCGGTCGCACCGCCATCGTGACCGGGGTCAGCAGACGGGCCGGCATCGGCTTCGCGGTCGCCCAGAAGCTGGCTGCGATGGGCGCCAACCTGACCATCCACTCCTGGTCGCCGGAAGACAGGGATGGCGTCGAGGAGTTGCTGGCGGAGCTTCGCGGCGAAGGGGTCGCGGTCGAGCACGTGGAAGCCGACTTCGCACGCCCCGGCGCCGCCGCGGTGGTCGTCTCGACCGCCCGCGCCCGCTTCGGGCACGTCGACATCGTGGTCGCGAACCACGCCCACAGCAGCTCGGGCGGGTTGGCGACGGTGACCGAGGAGGAGATCGACCTCTCGATGGCCGTCAACCTGCGGGGCTCGGTGATGCTGGTCAAGGAGCTCGCGGCGCAGCACGACGGCAGGCCGGGGGGCCGGGCGGTGATGATGACGTCCGGCCAGCACCGCGGGCCGATGGGATCGGAGCTCGCGTACGCACTCTCGAAGGGCGCGATCCACCAGGCCACCGCGAGCCTGGCCGACGAGCTCGCCGATCGCGCCATCACGGTCAACACGGTCAACCCCGGCCCCACCGACACCGGCTGGGCGGACGCGGCCACCCATCTGGCCGTGCTCGCGCAGATGCCTCAGGGACGCTGGGGACAGCCGTCCGACGCGGCGCGCCTGATCGGCTGGCTGTGCAGCGACGACGCGGCCTGGGTCACCGGCCAGGTGATCGACTCAGAGGGCGGCTTCCGCCGCTAGATCTATCGACTCGGCGCGGCCGTGATCAGCGCGACGCCGGCGTCGACGTCGGCCACCATCGGCACCACGTCGAGCGCGCTCTCACGGGCGCAGAAGCGGACGTCGTCGAGCAGGTTCGCGTCGCGAAGGTTGCGGGCGCTCTTGGACGCCGCCAGGCCGTCGCCCGCCGACTCGAAGCCGCGTGCGATCGCCTCCGCGGCGCGGCCGACTCGCGCGGCACAGGACGTCAGGTTGGCAAGGCTGCCGATCGCCACCGTCTCGGCGTGCGCCGCCGCCGTGACGATCGCACGCGTGCCGTTGGTGGTGGTGATCACGAGCGTCGTTCCGAGCGCCGGCCCCTCGAACTCGCGCGGCGAGTTGCCCAGGTCGAAGCCCTCCGGCTTGACGCACTCCCGCTCTCCCGCCAGCACGGCGCCGCCGTTGACGCGGCGGGCCAGCTCGCGCGCCTGGTCGATGTCGCCGCAGGCAAGCACCCGCTCGTAGCCCTGGGCAAGCGCGTAGGCGATCGTGGTCGTCGCCCGCAGCACGTCGATCACGACCGCGACCGATGCATCATCGGGCTTGGCCGGTGCGAAGGCGACGTCGATGCGGCTCACGAGGCGACCCGCGTCTCGGAGCGCCGCAGCACCGCCTGTGCCGCGGACAGCCTGGCGATCGGAACCCTGAACGGCGAGCACGAGACGTAGTCGAGCCCGGCCCGCTCGCAGAACGCGATCGACTCCGGGTCGCCGCCGTGCTCGCCGCAGATTCCCAGTTTGATGTCCGGCCGTGCCTCACGCGCCAGCCGGGTGGCGGTCTCGATCAGCCGCCCCACGCCCGACAGATCGAGCGTCTCGAACGGGTTTCGCGTCAGCACGCCGTGCTCCAGGTAGTGCGTCAGGAACTTGCCCTCGGCGTCGTCACGCGAGAAGGCCAGCGTCATCTGGGTCAGATCATTGGTGCCGAACGAGCAGAAGTCGGCCACCTCCGCAATCTCGTCCGCGGTCAGCGCCGCCCGCGGCACCTCGATCATGGTGCCGATCAGGATGCCCAGGCCCGCGCCGCCCTCCTCCTCGATCACGCGCTCGGTGAGGTCGCGCAGCGGCCGCAGCTCGGATGCGAAGCCCACCAGCGGGTGCATGATCTCGACGCCGCGGGCCTCCACGGCAAGCGCCGCGCGCACGATCGCGCGAACCTGCATCTCGTAGATCTCGGGATACATGATCCCGAGCCGGCAGCCACGGGTGCCCAGCATCGGGTTTTGCTCCTCCAGCGCCCGCACCCTCGCGGCCACCCGCACCTGACGGCCGATCTCCGCTTCGGGAGCACCGCGGTCACGCAACTCGACGATCTCGGCCTGAAGGTCGCCCAGGTCGGGCAGGAACTCGTGCAGAGGCGGATCGAGCAGCCGGATCGTCACCGGAAGGCCCGCCATCGCCCTGAAGATGCCCTCGAAGTCGCCCTGCTGGAACGGCAGCAGGCGGTCGAGCTGCACGCGGCGGCGCGCCTCGTCGGGCGCCATGATCATCTCGTGCATCACGGCCAGCCGCTCGTCGCCGAAGAACATGTGCTCGGTGCGGCAGAGGCCGATCCCCTCGGCGCCAAGCTCACGCGCCTTGGTGGCATCGTCGGGGGTGTCGGCGTTCGCGCGCACGCGCAGACGGCGCACGTCGTCCGCCCAGCCGGTCAGCGTCTCGAAGTCCTCGTTCAGCTGCGCCGGCACAAGCGGCATCGCGCCCAGGATCACCTCGCCCAGCGTGCCGTCGATCGTGATCTGCTCGCCCTCTCTGACAACACGGCCGTCGACCGTGAACGAGCGCGCCTCGAGGTCGATCTGAAGCTGCTCGGCGCCGGCCACGCACGGCTTTCCCATCTGCCGGGCGACCACCGCGGCGTGCGAGGTCATGCCGCCACGGGCGGTCAGAACGCCCTCCGCCTGGACGACGCCGTGGATGTCGTCCGGCGTCGTCTCCCAGCGCACCAGGATCACGGCCTCGCCCTCCGCACCCCGCCGGGCTGCTGTGTCGGCGTCGAACACGACCGCACCAACGGCTGCGCCGGGCGAGGCGTTGAGGCCGCGCGCGATCACCTCGCGGTGCGCCGCGGGATCGATCGCCGGGTGCAGCAGCTGGTCGAGCTGCCCGGGGTCGACCCGAAGCAGCGCCTCCTCGCGGGTCAGCACGTCCTCCTCGACCAGCTCGTGGGCGATCCTGACGGCGGCGGCCGCCGTGCGCTTGCCCGATCGCGTCTGCAGGATGTACAGCGCCCCCCTCTCGATCGTGAACTCGATGTCCTGCATGTCCCGGTAGTGGTGCTCGAGCCGCTCCATCTGTGCCGTCAGGCCGGCGAACGCGTGCGGCATCACCGACTCCAGCTCGGCCAGCGGCTGCGGCGTGCGGATCCCCGCCACCACGTCCTCGCCCTGAGCGTTGATCAGGAACTCGCCGTAGAGCTCACGCGCGCCGGTGGCCGGGTTGCGCGTGAAGCAGACGCCGGTGGCGGAGTCGTCGCCCATGTTGCCGAACACCATCTGGACGACGTTGACCGCGGTGCCCAGGTCGTCGGCGATGTGATACTCGCGACGGTACGTGCGCGCGCGGGGCGTGTTCCACGAGGAGAACACGGCGTCGATCGCGCGGTCGAGCTGCTCGGTCGGATCCTGCGGAAACTCCTCGCCCGTCTCGCGGCGGTAGATCTCGCGGTACTCCTCGACCACCTGCTCGAGGTCGCGAGCCGTCAGATCGACATCGGCGGAGGCGCCGCGCGCCATCTTGATCCTGCCCAGCGCGTTCTCGAACAGGTTTCCGTCCACGCCCGCGACCACGTTTCCGAACATCTGCACGAACCGGCGGTAGGAGTCATACGCAAACCGCTCGCCGCCGCCGGCCTCGGCCAGCCCCACCACGGACTCGTCGTTCATGCCCAGGTTGAGGATCGTGTCCATCATCCCCGGCATCGAGACGACGGCGCCGGATCGCACCGATACGAGCAGCGGATCGTTGCGCGCCCCCAGCCGCTTGCCGGTGCGGCGCTCGAGCTCGGCGAGGTGCTCGGCCAGCTCGCCGTCGAGGCCGTCCGGACGCCGCCCGTCGTTTTCGAGGTAGGCGATGCACGCCTCGGTGGAGACGGTGAAGCCGTCCGGAACGGGCAGCCCGATCGCCGTCATCTCGGCAAGGTTGGCACCCTTGCCGCCGAGCAGCGCGCGCATCTCGGCCGAGCCCTGCGAGAAGTCGTAGACGTACCGGGTCATCCGGGCGAGAGGGAGCCCTCGAGCGCGGCCCGGCGACGTTCGTCGACCAGCTCGGCGCAGCGGGCAGCGGCCTCCTCGATGGCCAGCTTGGTGACGTCGATCACCGGACAGCCCAGCCGCTTGTGCAGGTTGGCGGTCGCCTCCAGCTCCTCGTAGATCTCGGCCAGGTCGGCGTAGCGGGCGCTCGAGCCGGCGGCCAGCGCCCGCACCCTGCGGCGGCGGATCTCGGCCAGCCGGTCGGCGTCGATGGTAAGCCCGACGATCTTCCACGGCTCGACCGAGAACAGCGCCGGCGGCGGATCGATGCCCTTCACGATCGGGATGTTTGCCGACATGTAGCCCATATACCCAAGATGCATCGATGTCGGCGTCTTCGATGTCCGCGAGACGCCCACCAGCACGATGTCGGCGTGCTGCAGGTCGTCGGCGCCACGGCCGTCGTCGTGCTTGACGGCGAACTCGATCGCAGCGATGCGGCGGAAGTACTGCGCGTCCAGGGGTGCCTGGCGGCCGGGAACCTGCATCGCCTGGGTGCCCGATGCCGTGCTGATCGCGTTCAGGGCCGGGCCGAGCACGTCCAGCACCACCAGCCGGTGCTCGCGGGCGATCTCGACCACCGCCTCGCGCAGGCCGGCGTCGACCAGCGTGTAGAACACGGCCGCGCGGCGCCCCGCGGCCGCCTCGAGCGCCCGCGCGAGCTGCTCGCGGGTCTTGACACGAGCGTGGCGGTGGAGCTCGGTCTCGAAGTCCTCGAACTGGCTCTGCGCCGCGCGGGCGACCCGGGCCGCGGTGTCGCCGGTCGAGTCGGAGACGATGTGGATCTCGAGGGTGTCCTCCACCGGCAGCACTCTACCGCCGGGTGGCGGCGCGGTGCGATATACACCGGCGATGCGGGACGAGCCGCTCGAGGAGGAGAAGCGATGAAGGTGACATCACCGATCGGCGAGCTGCCGTTCACAGTGCGCAGCGTCTCGCTGGAGGGACGTCACATGGTGGTCGAGGGCGATCTCGGCAGCTTTACATCGCGCATCGAGGTCGGCGCCGAGGATCTGCCGATGCTCGCCCGCGCCTTCCGCGGCCCGCTCCTCGCCGCCGGCATCGGCGTCATCGCGCTGGCGGTGCTTCGCCGGATCTAGATGGTTTCTAACCCGGCAACTGCTCGAAATCGCCCACCAGCCGCAACGTCGAGGCGACGTCCGCCAGCAGCTTCAGCCGGTTGCCGCGGATCGCGGGGTCGTCCGCCATCACCATCACGGCCTCGAAGTAGGCGTTGATCGGAGCCACCATCGCGGCCGCGGCCTCCAGAGCGCTGGCGAAGTCGCGGCGGGCGGCGGCGTCGGCGATTTCGATGTCGGCAACCGTCAGCGCCGCGCACAGGGCGCGCTCCTCGTCCATCTCGAAGCGGGACGTATCGACCGCGGTGGCGGCCTCCTCGGCGCCCTTGGCGGCGATCCGTGCGCAGCGCCCGTAGGCGTCGCGCAGCTCGGCCAGCCGCTCGCTGCCGCGGGCGTCGCGAAGCGCGCGGCACAGCGCGGCCAGCGGCAGCGGACCGCTCACGCCGGAGCCGCGGGCGGCGCGGATCTCCTCCACGGAGACGCCCTCCTCGAGCATCAGCGGCTCGACCCGGTCGAGCACGAAGCCGACCGCATGTGGCACCGACTCGAGCGGCTTCCGCTTCAGGTCGTGGCCCTGCGCCACCAGCCCGTGCACCGAGGCGGCCATCAGCTCGCCCAGCCCCAGCTCGAATCCGCGTGCCAGCGCGATAGTGACGATGCCGGCCGCGGCCCGGCGCAACCCGTAGGGATCGCGGCTGCCGGTGGGCTGCGCGCCGAGCGCGAACGCGACCGCGACGGTGTCGGCCTTGTCGGCGATCGAGAGCAGCGCTCCCGCTTCGCCGGCCGGAAGCGCACCCCCCGCCTCCACCGGCAGGTGGTGCTGGTCGATCGCGTCGCACACCGCCTCCGGCTCGCCGCCGTGGCGGGCATAGACCGAGCCGGCGTAGCCCTGCAGGTCGGAGAACTCCGCGACCAGCGCTGAGACGATGTCAGCCTTGCACAGCTCGGCCGCCCGCAGCACCGCGTCACGCGTTCCCGGCTCGGATTCGACCCGCTCGCAGAGTTGGCCGGCAACCTCGTGCACCCGCTCGCTCTTGTCGGCGAGCGAGCCTCCCCCCTCCAGAAAGCTGACCCGTCCCAGCTCCGCCAGCATGGCATCCAGTCCCCGCGCGAGATCCTTGTCCAGCGCGAACGCGGCGTCCTGCAGTCGCCCGACCAGCACCTCCTCGTTACCCTGCACGACCACAACAGGGTCGCCGCCGTTGGCGACGAACGCGAACCGCGCCTCCAGCTCGCCCTCGCGCACCAGCGGGAAGTAACGCTGATGGGACTGCATGGCGGTAATCGGGATCCGCTGCGGCAGCTGGAGGTAGCGCTCGTCGAACCTCCCCTCGAGCACCATCGGCCACTCCACCAGGTACACGACCTCGTCCAGCTTGCCCATCGGATCGATCCACTCGCCCGCCTGGTTCAACCCCTCCTCGATCAGATCACGCCGCTCCGCGGCGTCCGCCACCACCCGGACGCCGCGCACGTCCTCCAGGTAGCTGGCGGCGGATCCGATCCGCACCTCGCCACCGGCGGTGCGATGGCCGTGAGACTCCACTCCCGAGGTCACGCCCATCACGGCCACCTCCACCGGCTGCTCTCCCAGCTTGACGACCAGCCAGCGCACGGGCCGTGAGAACCGGCCGCCGTCCCAGCGCATCGTCTTTGCGAACTGGAGACCGGCCACGACCTCGGAGACGACCTCTCCGACCAGCTCGCCGGCCGGCGCCGATGCCGCCTCGATCGTCGCCCACACGAAGCCGTCGCGTTCCACCAGCTGCTCGACCGCCAAGCCGTGCTTGCGCGCGAAGCCGGCCCGCGCCTGGTCGGGTGCGTAGGCACGCGGTCCGAGCTGCTCGCTGCCCTCACTGACGCGCTCGCCGAGCACTCCCTCGGCGATCGCCGCCAGCCGCCGGGGTGCGACGTGCACGCGCACGGCCTGCGCGGGCAGCCCCGCGGCCGCCAGCGCGTCACGTAGCAGACCCGGCAGCTGCTGCTCGGCATCGCGGCAGGCCGAGGCGGGCAGCTCCTCGCAACCGATCTCGATCAGGAGATCAGGCATCGGCGGGCTCCTCCTGCGCAGCCAGGTAGGCCTTCGAGACGGCCTGGGAGAGCCGCCGCATGCGCAGGATGTACGCCTGCCGGTCGGTGACGGCGATCGCGCGCCGGCTGTCCAGCAGATTGAAGGCGTGGGAGCACTTCAGCACCTGGTCGTAGGCCACCAGCGGAAGCCCCGCCTCCAGGCAGCGACCCGCCTCCGCCTCGTGGTCGTCGAAGTGGCGGGCGAGCATGGCGGTGTCCGCAAGCTCGTAGTTGTAGGCCGAGAACTGGCGCTCGTTGTCGAGATAGACATCAGCCCAGCTGACGTCGGCGGACCACAGCATGTCGTGGGCGCGCCGCACCTTCTGCAGGTGCATGCCGATCCGCTCCAGGCCGTACGTGAGCTCGACCGAGACCGGGTCGAGCTCGATCCCTCCGGCCTGCTGGAAGTAGGTGAACTGGGTGATCTCCATGCCGTCCATCCACACCTCCCAACCGAGCCCCCAGGCGCCCAGGCTGGGGCTCTCCCAGTTGTCCTCGACGAAGCGGATGTCGTGCTCGGCCGGGTCGATGCCGATCGCGGCCAGCGACCCCAGGTACACGTCGAGCACGTCGTCGGGCGCCGGCTTCAGGATCACCTGGTACTGGTAGAACTGCTGGAAGCGGTAGGGGTTCTCGCCGTAGCGGCCGTCGTCCGGCCGGATCGACGGCTCGACGTACGCGGCACGCCAGGGCCGTGGGCCGAGCACCCGAAGCAGCGTTGCCGGGTTGGACGTGCCCGCCCCGACCTCGGTGTGGTAGGGCTGCATGATCGTGCAGCCTCGGGCCTCCCAGTACGACTGAAGGTCGGCGATCATTGACTGGAAGGTCGTCATCGAGGGCGCAAGCTATCAGACCCTCATCCGCCACCCGGCGGCATCCACGCGATCACCCGGCGTGAAGGGTGCGCAGCCGGAAACCGCCGTGGTGGGCGTACGTCTCCTCCACCACCCGCAGCGCGTCGGCGGCCGCTCGCGGCGCCAGCGCAACCGACGCCAACGGCCGGTCGAGCTGGCCCTCGATGGCGGCGACGCTGCCATCGCCGACCGCGAAGCCGGCCGTCGTGCCGAGGCAGCCGGCGCACACTCCGCCGCCGGCCGTGGGCGAGAAGCCGACCAGCCGCTCGTCCCTCCCGCAGGAGGCGCACGACACGAGATGGGGCAGGTACCCGGCCAGCGCCAGCAGCTTCAGCTGGAAGGCCAGGCCGAGCCCGTCGTGGGTTGGCTCCGCGGCGCGCTCGATCGGTTCGCCGAGCAGGTCGAGGAAG
>JAWVDZ010000052.1:0-3307 GCA_033856955.1 Gaiellales bacterium | reverse complement strand
CAGCCCGAACGGATCGCCGGCAACCTCGTCGACCACCAGCCACTGGTCGGGAATCGTCCTCGTGCCGATGGCGCCCACCTAATCGAGCCCCGGATCGCGGGCGATCACGGCGTCCAGCATCAGCCGCAGGTTGGGCACCTTCATGTGCGTGCCATCGTAGAAGGCATCCGGGGTGCCGCCGAAGGTCGCGGTCGAGGTCATGTCGATGACCGTGAACCGGTACGTCGATTGCAGGCCCGCCAGGTAGTCGAGCACCTTGTGATGGCGCTCGTCCCAGCCCAGCGGGCCGATCAGCTTGTGCAGCGTGGGATGGATCGGTGTCAGAACGAGCAACGGCCGGATTCCCCAGCGGTTCATCGCCGCCAGCGTGCGCTCGAAGTAGCGGCTCGGCTCGCCGCTGAAGGCGGGCTTGGCGAACTCCGCCTCTGCCTCCTTGGCCGTCGCCTTGATGCGCACGTCCAGATTGGCGCCGGATCCGACGTTGGGATCGCCGAAGTCGCCGATGGCGCGGCCGCCGTCCGGCGTGAACTCCCCGGGAGCGCGACGATCGCGCTTGACGACCGGCGGAAGGCCGCGGATGTCAGCCCGCACCGAGCGAAACGAGTCTCGCGTCGTCTGCCACGACAGCATCGTCCACAGATCTGACAACGAGAGCGAGTTTCGGTCGGCGGTGGGGAAGTACCGCGACAGCTGCGGCGTGTGGAAGAGGTTGTCGTGGATGGCGGGGCTCTGATACTGGAACGCGTTGATGTCCAGCATCCAGAGGTAGCGCGGCTGAGCACCCTGGAAGCGATCGTGGATGAAGTTGGCGAACGCCCAGGCGTCCAGCGGCGTTCCGCTGCGCACGGCAGCGTTGAAGCTGCGAAGCCCAGTCTTCTGCGCGATGTAGGAGGGCTCGATCCGCATCGCCCGCGACGATCCCAGCACCACCACCTGCGGTGGCTGCTTGAGCGCCTCCAGCAGCTGCACCTTGGTGGACGAGTCCTGCGGCGTCACGGTCGGGAAGAGGCCGGTGCCGAGCGTGCCGTAGGGATCGACCACGGCGTTGAACGCGAGCACCGCGACCAGCAGCCCGAACACCCCCGCCAAGAGCCAGATCACGAACCTGCGCGCGGCGGCTCCGCTCCAGGCGCCCACGATCCGCTCGTCGTCGTGGCGCAGTGCCGGGTCTGTGCGCGTCACCGAGCTCACGGCACGAAGATCTCCTCCAGCTGCTCCAGCTCGGCGGCGCCCAGTGCGAGGTCGCCGGCGGCGGCGTTGGAACTGGTGTGGCCGGCGTCGCGGCTGCCCGCGATGACGGCACTGACCCCGCGCTGCTCGAGCACCCAGCGCAGCGCGACCTGGGCCACCGACGCCGACAGCCGGCCGGCCAGCGGCCGTGTCCGGTCGACCGCGGCCAGCACGCGAGCCAGCGGCTCGGCGTCGAACGGCCACTCCTCGCCGTCCTCGCGCCAGTCGGCGAAGCGGCCCCTGCCGCTGCGCCAGTCGCCGTCGCCGAACCTGTGGCCGGGCGCGAGCGCGCCGGTCAGCCGGCCGGCGGCCATCGGGCTGTAGGCGAGGTAGCCGATGCCGCTGTCGGCCAGCCAGGGCAGCAGTCCGTCGCGGTCGCCGCTCTCGAGCAGCGAGAACTCGTTCTGGACGCTGGCCACGGGGTGGATCGCGAGGCAGCGCTCGACGCGGGCGCGATCGAAGTTCGAGAGGCCGATCAGCCGCGCCTTGCCGGCCCCGACCAGGTCGGCCATCGCGCCCCAGGTCTCCTCGAGCGGCACCGAGTCGTCCGGCCAGTGGATCTGGTAGAGGTCGACGTGGTCGCGGCCGAGCCGTCGCAGCGAGGCGTCGATCGCACCCCGCACCTGCTCCGGCCGAAGGCCGCTGCCCTCGTCGGGTGCGACCTTGGTGAACACCAGCACGTCGTCACGGCCGGCAAGCGCCCGGCCCACGATCTGCTCGGACACGCCGCGGCCGTACACCTCGGCGGTGTCCACCCAGGTGATGCCCGACCCGAGGCCGGCATGGATCGCGGCGATCACCTCGTGCTCGGACGAGTTCGGACCCCAGTCGGCGCCGCCCGCCTCCCAGCAGCCGAAGCCGACCACCGAGATCTCGGGCCCCGCCTCTCCCAGCCGTCGCATCTGCATCGCAGGGAAGGGTATCCGCCCGGCTGGGCACACCCGCCAGTGAGGCGTGTGTAGACTCGCCCGGCACCGGTATGGATCAGCTCCCGATCTCGAAAATCCTGACGTGACCCCGGCGGCGGTGATCTTCGACTTCAACGGCACGCTGTCCGACGACGAGCAGCTGCTGGCGGAGCTGTTCCACGAGATCTTCGCAGAGGTCGGCATCGACGTGCCGGCCAGCCTCTACTTCGACGAGTTCGTGGGCTACTCCGACGCGGAGATCTGCCGGCGGCTGCTGGCGCGGTTCGGCCGCGCGGGAGAGGACGGCCTGGCCGAGCGGCTGATCGATCGCCGCACCGAGCTGTACCTCGACGCGCAGCGCACGCGGCCGACAGTGCGGCCCGAGGCGGCCGAGCTGGTGCGGCAGGTGGCGGCGCGGGTTCCCGTCGCGATCGCCTCCGGCGCCGCGCGGCTCGAGATCGAGACCGTGCTCGAGGCCAGCGGGCTGCGCGACCTGTTCGGGGTGCTCGTCTGCCTGGAGGACGTGGCCAGCGGCAAGCCCGACCCCGAGGGCTACCTGGTGGCGCTCGAACTGCTCAACCGCGATCGCCCCGCGCCGATCGAGGCGGCGGACGTGCTGGTGTTCGAGGACTCGGAGCAGGGGTTGAAGGCAGCCACCGCCGCCGGCATGCCCTGCGTGATTGTGGCCGGGCCCACACCGGTGGAGCGCCTGACCGGCGCAGCAGGTATTGTGAATGCCCTGGATTGGTCTATACCAGTCGTGAGGGAGCTGTTCGATGCGGACTGAGGCACGGGCGGTGGTGGTCGGGGGCGGCGTCGGCGGCTGCAGCATCCTCTACCACCTCGCCAAGATGGGATGGAGCGACGTCGTGCTGGTGGAGCAGTACGGCCTGACGCACGGCTCGACGTGGCACTCCGCCGGGCTGGTCGGCCAGCTTCGCTCGACGGTCAGCCTGACCAAGATGATGCAGTACTCCGTCGGCCTGTACGCCGACCTCAAGGCCGAGACCGGCAAGGATCCCGGCTGGCACGAGCTGGGCGGGCTGCGGCTGGCGTCGTCAACGGCCCGGATGGAGGAGCTGCAGCGGCAGGCCGGCTGGGCGAAGAGCTTCGGCCTGCCGGTCGAGATCATCTCCGCCGCGGAGGCGCAGGAGATGTTCCCGCCGATG
>JAWVDZ010000051.1:0-5642 GCA_033856955.1 Gaiellales bacterium | reverse complement strand
CGAGCTCCGGCCCCACGTGCTGCAGCGCTCAGGGCTGGGCGCGGCCATCGACGAGCTGGCCGTGGAGGGGCCGTGGCGCGAGGCCGAGGTGGAGATCGACGTCGCCCGTCAGACCGACACGCTGGAGGCGGTTGCCTACCGCGCCCTTCGCGAGCTGATCGTCAACGCCCGCAAGCACAGCAAGGCTTCCCGCCTGTCGGTGCGCGGCTGGCAGACCGATGGGCTGCTGCGGTTCGTGGTCGAGGACGACGGCGTCGGCTTCGACGTCGCGCGGGCACTCGATCGCGACCACATGCGCATGCACGTCGGCCTCGACGCGACCGGCGAGCGGCTCAACCTGGCCGGTGGGTCGTTCGAGATCGAGTCGTCGCCGGGAGCGGGCGCCCGGTTCGAGCTCACGCTGCCCGCGCAGCCGCGGGCGAACGGCGACTCGGCCTCCTGACGGCCGGGTACCCGCCGCCTGCGTTCTCGCGTAGCCGGGGTTTGTGAATTCGACGGTCGGATGCTGCGAGGTGGAGGATCGATCAAGGCTCGGGTGGGCTCCGATACCGGACACATCGCATCCTGCAAAGCTGAGAAGGAGCACACGATGTCCGATGAGATCCTGCTGTCCGCGGACGCCGCAGAGGATCTATGGCGACGATGGAAGATGTCCGGCGATGTCGCATCCCGCGATCGCCTGATACTCTCGTACGCGCCGCTGGTGAAGTACATCGCCACCCGCACGGTGCGGCGAGCGCCCGGGCACGTGTCGCTGGAGGACCTCGTCTCGGCGGGGCTGGTGGTGCTGGTGCAGTCCGTGGGCGGGTTCGATCCCGCGCTGGGGGCATCGTTCGAGCAGTACGCCTGGACGCGAGTTGCCGGGGGCATGATCGACGAGCTGCGCCGGCTGGACTGGGCGCCGCGCCGGCTGCGCAAGCGGGCGCGCGAGATCGAGACGGCGCGCCGGCAGTGCGCGGAGCGGCTGCGGCGAGCGCCCACCGTGGAGGAGCTGGCCGAGATGCTGGGAACGGACGTGGCCGAGCTGATGAGCATCAGCTCGCAGCTCGACCGGGCCGAGATCGCATCGCTGCACACGATGGTGGGAGAGGGTGACGAGGGCACGATCGAGCTGATCGAGACGGTCGGTTCGGACGGCGCCTCGCCCGAAGAGGCGGCGCTGGCCGGCGAGCGGGCGGGCGCGATCCGCGAGGCTCTCGGCCGGCTCACCGAGCGGGAGCGCTCGATCATCCAGCTGGTGTTCGTGGAGGGGCGCTCCGGCCGCTACGTGTCCGAGCTGCTGGGCGTCTCGGAGTCCCGGGTCAGCCAGGTGGCGCGCGAGATTCGCGGCAAGCTGGCGC
The DNA here is from genome assembly GCA_033856955.1 of Gaiellales bacterium. Lineage (GTDB taxonomy): Bacteria > Actinomycetota > Thermoleophilia > Gaiellales > JAICJC01 > JAICYJ01. The sequence goes on along the minus strand of JAWVDZ010000051.1, from coordinate 4,302 downwards.
GTGACCTCGATGGATACGACGCGATCGCAGCTTGATCGACGCCCGCCGCGTGCGATGATCCGGCGGTGAGCACGGTGAAGTGCATGGTGGTGGACGATCACGTGGCGGTGCGGGCGGGCGTCAAGCTGATCCTCAGCAGCGATCCCGACCTGAGGGTGGTGGGCGAGGCGGCGTCCGGCGAGGCTGCCGTGGCGATGGCGGCCAAGCGCCACCCAGACGTGATCCTGATGGACATCGTGCTGGGACGGGGCATCGACGGCATGGAGGCGACGGCGCAGATCCTCGCCGCCCAGCCCGAGATCGGCGTGATCATGTTCACGGCGTACGGCGAGCGGCATCAGCTTGCGAAGGGTCTGGATGTCGGCGCACGCGGCTACGTGCTCAAGGACGCCCAGCCCGACGACGTGATCCGAGCCGTGCGGACGGTCGCGGCCGGAGGCGCGTACGTCGACCCCTCGCTGGGCGGGGAGCTGGTGTCGCGGGAGGCGATGCTGCAGCTGACCCGGCTGACCGACCGCGAGCGCGACATCCTGAGCATGATGGCGGCGGGCGTCGCGAGCCGTGAGATCGCGGCCACGCTGTTCCTCTCGACCGAGACGATCCGCACCCACCTGCGCTCTGCGATGCGAAAGCTCGACGCCGACACCCGCACGCAGGCGGTCGCGCTGGCGATCCGCGAGAAGCTGATCGAGGTCTGACGCTAGCGGTCGACGCGGATCGTCCAGATCGATCCGACCAGTGCCAGCACCGCGCCCAGCATCACGATCAAGCTACCCGCGCCGACGCTCGCGGTCGCGAACAGCAGGTTGTCGTGGTTGGCGCTCTGCACGTCGTCCGAGACGGAGTTCCACTCCACGACGCTGACCACGAAGAGGATCGCCGAGGAGATGGCCAGCGCCAGCGCAGGCCGCCGCTGCGGGCGCGCGAGGTACCAGGCCGCACAGGCGAGGACTGCCAGGGCGAGGAGGGCGGTGTACTTCCCGCCGCCGCCGATGCCGCCGTCCGTGATCGGCCCGGTCTCGCCGGTCAGCCCGTGCGTCCAGTCCATGAACGAGCCGATGATCGCGATCACGGCACCGGCCGCCGTCAGCGGCAGGCGGATGAGGAGATGCTCCTCGCGGATCTCCCGTCTCAGGTGCTCGTTCATGCCAGATCTGGGCGAATTCTACCGGTCGGCGAGGCAGCACGAGCGTGCCGCCGGCTAGAATCGGACCCTCTGCGGACGTAGCTCAGTTGGTAGAGCGTTGGCTTCCCAAGCCGAAGGTCGCGGGTTCGAGACCCGTCGTCCGCTTAGACAACGTCTCCGATCGATCCCTCACTGGTCGTATTCGTCGTGGCGGCGGATCCACATCTCGGACATGTCTGTCTCGTCCCGACCCCTGGGTGCGCGGTCGAGCATTCCGTAGTAGCCCATCAGGAACTCGAGTCCGCGAGCGCCGGTCGAGTAGGTGAGGTGGACGACGCCGTCGGCGAGCGCGAAGACGCTCGCCACCGGCCCTTCGGCGAGGTATCCGGCCGGGTCGGTGCCGCACGCGGAGGCAAGCGAGGGCACCGGGCCGAGCTGGCCGCTTTCAAGGAACGGCTTCAGCTCTTCGGCGGTGTGCGTGGCGCCGAAATCGGCGTTGAAATCCGTGCCTGCCGACGAGACCCAGGGAAAGCTCCAGCCCATCCGCTGCCTGTAGGCCCGAAGCCGCTCCAGCGGCGCCCGCGAGACGCACAGGAACGTCACGTCGCGCGCATTCAGATGCGGAACCGCGCCGTTGTAGGTGTCCGCCGCGGAGGAGCAGACCGGACAGCCCGCCGTGTATGCCGGGCCGAACATGAAGTGGTAGATCATCAGCTGCGAGCGACCATCGAACAGCTCGGTGAGCGTCTTGGTCCCTGAGTCCGTATCGAAGCTGTACTCCTTCTCGATCGGCACCCAGGGCAGCTCGCGCCGCTGCCTGGCGAGCTCGTCGCTGGTACGGGTCAGCTCCTTCTCCCGCTTCAGCAGTTCGTCGCGGGCGGCTTGGTGCTGCTCGCGTGTTCCGACCTTGTGGTCACCCATCGTCTCCCTCCTACCCGACGTCGTCGATCCTAGCCCGGCTTGGAGCTTGTCGAGCAGCCCAAGCCGGCTGCGCGGTGTCCGCACCGGCGAGCTTTCGAGCGCAGGCGTTTGTCGTGGCGACGGGCGACCGAGCGGTTCGTGTCGGTGATACTGCGCGACATGCGCGTACTGTTGACCGGCGCAACCGGGTATATCGGCCGGGCGGTGGCTGAGGCCGTTGCGGCGGCGGGGCATGTCGTCGTCGCCGCCGCCCGCTCGGAAGCTGCGGAAATCCGACTCCGCGATGTGGGATACGAGACCGTCCGGGGCGATCTGCGCCGCCCCGAATCGCTGGCCGAAGCGGCTGTGGCATGCGATGGGGTGCTGCACCTGGCCGCGACCCAGGATGAGGACATGGCGGCGAGTGAGCAGGCGACGGTGCGCGCCTTCCTTGCGACACTGGCGGAGAGCGGCAAGCCGTTCGTCTACACAAGCGGCGTCTGGGTGTATGGGACAGCGCCGACGGGCAAGACGCTGGACGAGGATTCAGCCACGGATCCGGTTGCCATCTATGCGTGGCGGCCGGCGCTGGAGGTGGAGGTGCTGGCGGCCGCGGGCAGCGGTGTGCGCTCGGTCGTGATCCGCCCGGCGATGGTGTATGGCCGAGGTGGCGGACCGCTCACCCAGTTTGGCGAGATGGCCGTCGACGGCACCCCACGGTATGTGGGTGATGGCACCAACCATTGGACGCTGGTGCATGTCGATGATCTGGCGTGGCTGTACCTGCTCGCCCTTGAGCGGGCGCCGGCTGGGACGCTGATCAATGCCGCCATCGGCGAGCCGATCCGGGTTCGCGACCTGGCAGCGGCCGCGACCGCCGGCGCCGGATTTGCCCACCCACCCGTCGCCTGGCCGCAAGCCGACGCTGCGACCGTGCTGGGCGCCGACGTCGCCGAAGCGCTGACGCGTGACCATCGCATCAGCGGCGAGCGGGCACGGACCCTGCTCGGCTGGGAGCCCGCGGTGCGCTCCCCGCTTCGCGAACTCCGAACGCGACCCTGACCACGAGTGCGTCGCCGTCCGAGGGCCGAGGTGCCCTTGTCGGAGCGCCGGAAGCCCACGTATCATCACGACCCGTGCCGGACATGGCAGCGCTGAAGAACGCCGCGCGCGCCGCGATCGTGATGCCTGCGGTCTTTGCGCTTGCGGATAACGTGATCGGGCAGCCGCAGACGTCGATCTTCGCCGCCTTCGGATCGTTCGCGATCCTCGTGCTGGTCGACTTTGCCGGGCCGCCCCGGACTCGCTTGCTCGCATACCTCGGGCTGGCGTGCGTGGGCGCCGTCTTCATCACGCTGGGGACGCTCTGCTCGCAGAACGCATGGATCGCGGCGGGTGCGATGGCGGTTGTGGGCTTCGGCGTTCTGTTTTCGGGCGTGATCAGTGGCTACGTCGCTGCTGGCACAACCGGAGCGCTACTCACGTTCGTCCTGCCGGTGACGCTGCCCGTGCCGAACTCTGCCATTCCCGACCGCCTCGAGGGCTGGGGCCTGGCGGCCGGTGCGGGGATCTGCGCGGCCATGCTTCTCTGGCCGCCTAGAAAGCGTGGCGAGCTTCAGCGCGACGCCGCCGACGCATTGCGCGCCATCGCGGGCGTCGCGGACGTCGACCGTGATCGCTTCGCCGAACGCGTACGCGCGGCACACGAGGCGGTCGGTCGTCTCGCCCAGCGCTTTCTCGGCACCCGGCACCGCCCGACCGGGCCCACCGGGCCGACAGCCGCGCTTGCTTCGCTTCCGGATGAGCTCGACTGGCTCCTATCGTTTCTCGCACCGTCGGTGACGTCCCCCGCGATCGAGCTCGCCTGTCCCCAGGACGCGGAAGCCATGGCTGCCACGGCGGCCGTCTTGCGCGCGAGCGCCGAGCGACTCGAAGGTGGTGACGAACGACCTGATTTCGCACGGCTCGACGCGGCGCGCGACGCCGTCGCCCAGGCCCTCGTGCGCCGGCTCCCCGGGATTCCAATCACGGCCCGCGATGAGGTGTTGATGGAGGTGCTCGAGCCGCCGTTTCGGATTCGGGCGGCGTCGTATTCGGCTCGCCAGATTGGCGGATACGCACTGCTGGCGACCGGCGCGGAGGCACCGGAGCTCAGCGCCGTTGACATCGCCGAGCCGCCGCCGGCGGGTGCGGCGCTGGAGGTGACGGGCCGGCTCGCTGTCGAGCTCGTCGGCCTTGGCTCGGCGTGGTTTCAAAACAGCGTCCGCGGCGCAGCC
>JAWVDZ010000050.1:0-3298 GCA_033856955.1 Gaiellales bacterium | reverse complement strand
GTCAGCCTGCTGCCGTTCGAGCTCTCCCCCGTGCCCGTCGGCGTGCATCAGAACTCGTAGCTGCACCAGGGGTCGCGCCCGGCCACGAACATCCGGTCGGCCCGGCTGCAGGCGCCGGCCGTGAGCTCCCGGAGGCGACGGCCGTCACGTAGGGCGCCGAAACGCACGCCGCCCAGGTAGGCGGCGGCGAGCATCGAGCGGTCCAGCTCGATCTCAGGCTCGAGGCTGGTCGGCATGCAGCGGGCCTCACCGCCCTGCGCCTCCAGCAGCAGCCGGTCGCCCTCGAGGTCGAGCACCAGCCGGCCGTCCACGGCGTAGCCGCGCGCCTCGAGCGCCGCGACCGGATCGACCATCTTCAGCCACAGCCCGTCTGCGATGTGCCTGACGCGGTAGTGGCGCCACTCCGCCAGCAGCCACCGGATCGGGTCGTCCAGCGGCCTGTTGCTGATACGGACGGTGCGAGCCAGGTCGAGATCGAGCAGGTAGCGCCAGATCGCGGCGTGGGCCTCGATGGACGCCGAGAGCAGCATCTCCACCACCACCCTGTGGGTGGCGATCACCTCGTGCTCCCACTCGCGCTCGATCTTGTAGGTGGCGAACCCGTCGTAGTCGCCGGCCGCGTTGCGATGGGCAATCCGAAACTGCATCTTGTCGGCGTCGGCAAACATGTAGCCGATGTCGTCGTCCTCGCGGTCGACCTCGCCCGGAATCTGGGGCCGCGATCGCTCGATCACCTCGCGCACGATCGCCACGGGGGAGGCGTCGTCCACCATCACGATGCTGCCCGGATCCTGGAACGGCTCCGCGAACGCGCCATGCCGCGTGTCGACATCGGCCTCGGTGGCGCGCACGGTCGCGGGGCCGTAGCCGAAGCGACCGTAGATCGTTGTCTGAGAAGCATACAAGATCGAGAGCGGCACGCCACGCTCGCGAAGGTCGGCGTGCTGGTGCTCAAGCAGGGCCCGCAGCGCTCCCCGCCGCCGTTCGGTCGGCAGCACCCCGACCCAGGTGATGCCGCCGGCGGGCGCGAACCGGCCGCCGGGCAGCGTGATCTCGAACCGCTGATCGACGCTGACGCCGATCATGCGCCCGGCGTCGTAGGCGGCGACGCAGCTGACCTGCTCCAGCGCCGGCAGGATCAGCTTGGCCAGGCGCTCCTCCTCGAAGCGGTGGCCGAAGGCGACCGCATGGACGTCGGCGAACCTGCGCAGCTCGTCCGCGCCCTCGACCGGCCTGATCTCGAGCGTCACGTCGCGTCGCGTCGCTTGGCGACACGCGCCAGCGCGCTCACGTCCTCGTCTCCGAATCCGCTGGAGATCAGGTCGTCCTCCTCCGCGAGCACGAGGCTGGAGACGGCCAGGTTGAGCCCCAGCCGCCGCGCCTCGTCCAGCGCGATGGCGACATCCTTGCGGTGCAGGGCAGCCTTGAACCCGAGCGGGTAGCTGTCGTCGATCATGTTCTGGGAGCGGTTGGCCAGCACCCACGAAGACGCGGCGCCGGCGGACAGCGCCTCGACCAGGGCCGGCAGCGGCAGCCCGGCCGCCTCGGCGAGCGCGATTCCCTCGCCGACCGTTGCGTAGGTGCCGGCGATCATGACCTGGTTGACGGCCTTCGCCATCTGGCCCGAGCCGCTTGGGCCGAGATGCGTGATGCGCTTGCCGAAGGCTTCCAGCAGCGGTCGCGCGCGCTCCACGTCGGGCCCCGCGCCGCCGACGAAGATGGTCAGCGTGCCCTGCTGGGCTCCCTCGGATCCGCCCGAGACCGGTGCGTCCACCATGCCGATGCGGCGCTCGGCGAGCCGGCCGGCCATCTCGGCCGTTGCCGTTGGAGACACCGTCGAGCAGTCGACCAGCAGGCCCCCGGCGGCCAAGCCCCCGGCGACACCGCCCTCGCCGAACACGACCGCCTCGAGGTCGGGAGTGTCTGAGAGGCAGGTCAGCACCGCCTCGGCCCCGCTTGCCGCCTCGGCCGGGGAGGCGGCCCGCGCCGCTCCAAGCTCCGCCAGCGGCAGCTCACGCTCGCGGGTGCGATTGTGCACCGTCACCTCGTGGCCGGCGGCAAGCAGGTGCCGCGCCATCGGCGCCCCCATCGTGCCCAGTCCGATCACGCCGACCCGCATCGAGCCGCGATTCTAGCGCGACCTGCCCTGCTCTCCCTTGACGCCACCTCGTACACTTGCCGGATCGGCACCACAGAGGGGCGACACCATCACCAACCTCAGTCATCTCAGAGCGTCGCGATTCCGGGTCGGGCCTGTTTGCCTGGCAGCGCTCGCCCTCGCCCTGGTCGTCGTACCGGCCAGCGTCGCCCAGGTCTCCGGTGGGAAGCTGTGGGTGGCCCGCTATGACGGCGCCGCGAGCGGCGACGACGACGCCCGGTCGGTGGTGACGAGCCCCGACGGCACGATGGTATTCGTGACAGGCATCAGCGTCGGGGACACGATCGACTACGCGACGGTCGCCTACGATGCCGCCACCGGCAGAAGACTCTGGCGGGCGCTGTACAACGGCCCCGCGGACGGAGAGGACGACGCCCTCGCAGCGACCGTGACGCCGGACGGGTCCGCCGTCATCATCACCGGCACCAGCCAGGGAGGCGACTCGCCCGATCCAGGCGGCTGGGACTACGCCACCGTCGCCTACGACGCCGCCACCGGCGCCCAGCTTTGGGTGTCCCGGTATGACGGCCCCGGCCACCTCAGCGACGCCGCCGGGGCTCTCGCGACGAGCGCCGATGGATCGAAGGTGTTCGTCACCGGCCACAGCGTCGGCACGACCTCCGACGACGACTACACGACGATCGCCTACCGGGTCTCGTCGGGCGCGAAGCTGTGGGTCAGGCGATACAACGGGCCAGGCAACGGCGGCGACGTCGCGACCGCGCTTGCGACGAGCCCCGATGGGTCAAAGCTCTTCGTCACCGGCAGCAGTCCAGGATCGACGTCGGACACCGACTACGCCACCGTCGCATATCGCGCCGCGACCGGGGCACGGCTGTGGCTGCGCCGGTACGACGGGCCGGGAGACGGTTCGGACGGTGCCTCCTCGGTCGTGCCGAGCCCCGATGGCTCACGGGTGTTCGTGACCGGCTCCAGTCTCGGCACGGCGTCGGACCTCGACTACGCGACCGTGGCGTACGACGCCGAGACCGGTGCCCGGCTATGGCTGAGCCGCTACAACGGGCCCGGCAACGCCGACGACCACGCGCGCGCCGCCACGGCCAGCCCGGATGGCTCGCGTATATTCGTGACCGGATTCAGCGCCGGCACGTCCGGCTACGACTACGCGACGCTGGCATA
>JAWVDZ010000049.1:0-3110 GCA_033856955.1 Gaiellales bacterium | reverse complement strand
CACTGCAACCAGAGCTGCGGCGAGTGCCCTGAGTGCAACGGGCTCGACCCGATGGCCTGCAGCCGCCAGAAGATCTGGGCCTACGAAACGAACTGGGGCAGCTTCGCCGAGTTCTGCAAGGTGCAGGCCCAGCAGCTGCTGCCAAAGCCACCGGCGCTGACCTGGGAGCAGGCGGCGAGCTACGGCCTGACCTACTTCACCGCCTACCGGATGCTGGTCGACCAGGCCCGCATCCAGGCCGGCGACAACGTGCTGGTGTGGGGCGCCGGCGGCGGTCTCGGCACCTTCGCCGTGCAGCTCTGCGCGCTCTACGGCGCCAACGCGATAGCCGTCGTCTCGTCGGACGACAAGATCGACCTGGTGCGCGAGCTGGGGGCGGCCGCGATCGTCGACCGGCGCGAGTTCGCGCTCTCCGACCCCGACACCGGCGAGCGCATCTTCGACGAGACGAAACGCTTCGGCAAGGCGATCCGTGAGCTGACCGGGGGAGAGGACTGCAACGTCGTGTTCGAGCACGTGGGAGCGGCCACGTTCGCCACCAGCGTCTTCGTCTGCAAGGCGTTCGGCACGATCGTGATCTGCGGCGCCACGTCCGGCTTCAACCTCGACTTCGACGTCCGCCACCTCTGGATGCGCCAGAAGCGGATCATCGGTAGCCACTTCGCCAATGCCTACGAGTGCCACCGGGCCAATCGCCTTATCATCGAGGGCAAGATCAAGCCCGTGCTCTCCCGCGTGTTCCCGTTCGACCAGTGCCCGACCCCGCACCAGATGATGAAGGAAAACCAGCACGTCGGCAAGATGGTGGTGCTGGTGGGTGCCGAGCGGGAGGGTGAGGGGATCGCGGATGGATGAGGACCGGCCGCCGTTCTACTCCCCGGACGACGCCACCTCGGGCTACGAGGCGATCGGCGACCCGGGCAGCTACCCGTTCGCGCGTGGCATCCACCGCGACATGTACCGGGGACGGCCGTGGTCGATCCGCCAGTACGCCGGCTTCGGCACGGCCGAGGAGACCAACAGCCGGTTCCGGTTCCTGATCGGCCAGGGGCAGGCTGCGCTCTCGACAGCCTTCGACCTGCCGACCCAGATGGGGCTCGACTCCGACGATCCCCGCGCCGCCGGCGAGGTGGGACGGGTCGGGGTGGCGATCGACTCGGTCGGGGACGTCGAGCGGATGTTCGACGGCATCCCGTTGGACGAGGTCTCAACCTCGATGACGATCAACGCGCCGGCGGCGGTGCTGGTGGCCATGTACCACGCCGCCTGCCGCCGCCAGGGTCGCGACCCATCACTGATCCGCGGCACGGCGCAGAACGACGTGCTCAAGGAGTACGTCGCCCGCGGCACCTACATCTTCCCGCCGCGCCCCTCCCTGCGCATGGCCGCCGACCTGATCGCCTGGTGCGCGCGGGAGGCGCCGAGCTTCAACGCCATCTCGCTGTCGGGCTACCACATGCGCGAGGCCGGCTGCAGCGCCGCCCAAGAGATGGCGTTCGCCGTCTCCAATGCCATCGCCTACGTGGATGCCGTGCTCGAGCGCGGCATCGGCGTCGACGAGTTCGCTCCCCGGCTGAGCTGGATCTTCAACACCCACATGGACTTCTTCGAGGAGATCGCCAAGTACCGCGCGCTGCGGCGGCTGTGGGCCTCGGTGATGCGGGATCGTTTCGGCGCCCGCGACCCGCGGTCGATGATGCTGCGCACCCACACCCAGACGGCCGGCTCGACGCTGACGCTCCAGCAGGCCGAGAACAACATCGTGCGCGCCGCCGTGCAGGCGCTGGCGGCGGCGCTGGGCGGGGTTCAGTCGATGGCGCTGTCGTGCTTCGACGAGGCGATCGCGATACCGACCCAGCGTGCCCAGACGCTCGCCGTGCGCACGCAGCAGATGCTGCAGAACGAGTTCGGCATCACCGACGTCGCCGATCCGCTGGGCGGCTCCTGGTACGTCGAGCACCTGACCGACCGGCTGGAGGCCGAGGCTCGGCTGCTGATGGAAGAGGTGGAGAGCCTGGGCGGTGCGGTGGCCGCGATCGAGCAGGGCTACATGCAGCAGATGATCGCCGACGAGGCGTACGAGAAGCAGCGCCGGATCGCATCCGGGGAGGACGTGGTGGTGGGAGTGAACGCCTTCGAGGACGAGTCGGCGCCCTCACCGGAGCGGTTCGACGTGCCGCCGTCGCTGGAACCGGCTCAGCGCGAGCGGCTGGAGCGGCTTCGCGCCGGCCGAGACGGCCAGGCCTCCGCGGCCGCCCTGGCCCGGCTGGCCGACGTGGCGGGTGGCAGCGGCGATCTGATGCCGCCGATCATGGCCGCGGTCGAGGCGGACGCGACGCTGGGCGAGATCTGCTCGGCGCTGCGGGTGGCGTTCGGCGAGTACCGTCCCGTCGGCGCGGCTATCTGACCTCGACGTATATCCCGACCGAGATCTCGTTGCCGTCCCGGTTCGCCCACTCGAGCACTCCGCCCAGCGGGCGCACGTTGGGGTCGATCTCGACCGGGTAGAGCTTGAGGATGCCGGGGATGCTGACGAACGCTGCCACCGTCGCCCCGTCCGGCACCTCGGCCTTGGCGAGCAGGCTGGTGTAGTCGGGCGACTCGAGCAGCGACTGGCCGGGAGCGGTCCCCGCGGACGTGTCGTTGCCGATCGCGATCAGACCGCCCGGCTTGCGCTCCCAGGTGAACGTGAAGCCCGGTGACAGCTCGAGCGACTGCCCCTCGCGCCCGGCCGGCAGGTCGTGGATGTGCAGCCCCGGCTGGGAGCGGGCGACGAACGCCATGATGTGCCGCAGTCCGGTTGCGGCCGCATCGGGATCGCTCGGCTTGAGCAGCAGCGATCCGCGGGCGGGAAGCCCGGGAGCGGCGTACAACAGCAGCTCGCCGGAGAAGATGGGGACGATGTCGTTGGCGACCGAGATGCCCGTGAGCTGCTCGAACTGGCCGAGCTGGCCCGCGCCGGAGCCGGTGAGGCCCTGGTCGAGCGCCTTGGTGAAGGTGGCGCCGTCGATCTTCGTTGCCAGGTACAGGAACGCGTCCGCCGGCACCAGCGACGGCAGCGTCAGGTTCGCGGCCGACTGCGAGCCGTACAGACCGGGGTCGGCGCCGTC
>JAWVDZ010000048.1:0-8528 GCA_033856955.1 Gaiellales bacterium | reverse complement strand
CCGATCGGCGGCGACGGTGCGCGGGCGGAGCGCCCTTCGGCGATGCGGGCAGCGTTGCCCCACAGCATCGCGCGGACGTGCTCTTCGCCGGCGGCCGCCGAGCGCAGCGCCAGCAGCAGCTTGGCCTGTGAGCAGGCGTGTCCGTAGTAGGGCGCGTCGGTGCCGTACAGAATCTGCTCAGGTGCCACGCGGGCCAGCAGCGCGAAGATGTCGAGCAGGTTCCAGACGGCCACGTCGAAGACCAGATTGGGGTGGCGGCCGGCCGTCTCGATGCTGGCCTCCTGATCGCCGATGCCGGCGTGGGCGAGAATCACCTGCGCGCCCGGGTGGCGCTCCAGCATCGGCTCGAGCTGCGATGCGAACGCGGCGATGCCACGCCCGGCGTGCAGCAGCACGGGCAGCGACCGAGCCTCCGCCAGCTCGAGCGCCGATGCGACCAGCGGATCGCCGACCTCGAACCGGCCGGTGAGCGGATGCAGCTTGATCCCGCGCGCGCCCGCGTCGAGCGCGCGCGCGAGCTCCGCCACGTCGCCCGTCCCCGGCTCGACCCGGCAGAACGGGATCAGCAGGCCGGACGACTCCGCCGCCTGCGCGATCACGGCGTCGTTCTGCTCGCGGTATGCGCTCAGATCCTTCTGGCGGAACGGGAACACGAACGTGTGCTGAACCCCGAACCGGCGCGCCTCGCCGGTCAGCAGCGCGGCATCCAGCACCGAGCCGTCGTCGTCCTCGCCGAGGTGCGCGTGCACGTCCCAGACGGGCTGGCCGGCGGGAAGCAGCGGCGCGACCAGCTCTCGGTGGCAGCGGTCGATCAGGGCGGTTCCGGCCGCGACCGGGTCGGTCATCAGTAGCGCCAGCGGTACGCGTCGAGCAGAGCGTCGTCGTTCAGCTGCGCGGCGGATGCCGACTCACCGCGCCGCACGGCCACGATCGCGTCGTGCAGGCGCTCGCCGAGCGCGCAGCGCAGCAGCTGCGACCGCTCCAGCGCGTCCGCCGCCTCGAGCAGATTCTCGGGCAGAAGCTCGAGGCCGAGATCTTCGGCCACCCGCGACGGCTCGATCTGCACCGGGTCGGGAAGCTCGATGCCGTCCGCCAGCCCGGCCAGCCCCGCCGCGATCACGGCGCCCGCCATCAGGTACGGGTTGGCGGAGGAGTCGAGCACCTTGACCTCCGCGTTGACACCGTCCGGCCGCGTCGGCTTGCCGGCCCGGATGAAGCGGAAGGGCGTCTCCCGGTTCTCGACGCCCCAGCACACGTACGCCCCCGTCCAGCGGTTGGGGGCCAGCCGCCGGTAGGAGAGCGGACAGGCGCAGCCGAGCGCCGCCAGCGCCCGGTACTCGCGCAGCACTCCGGCCATGAACGCGTTTCCCTCGCTGGTCAGGCCGAACTCCCGCTGCGGATCGCTGCCCATCAGGTTGTGGCCGTCACGCCAGAGGCTGAAGTGCAGGTGGCAGCCGTTGCCCAGCCCATCAGCGCGTGCCACCGGCGCGAACGAGGGACGGATTCCGGTCACCGGCCAGGCCGTGCGGATCGCATGGCGGGTGGCGACGCAGTTGTCAGCCGCGCCGACGGGGTCGGCCGACGCGACCGAGACCTCCATCTGGCCGTGGGAGTACTCGGGGTGGATCTGGTCGACCGTGACCCCGTAGGCGGCCAGCCGCATCGCCACCTCGCGCATGTAGGCGGCCGACTCGGCGGTCGAGTTGAGGCTGTAGGCCGGCGTCGAGTGGGCCGGCACGCCGAGGTTCGTCTCCGCGTACCACTCGTGCTCGTAGCTCATCCTCATCTCGAATCCTGCGTCCGCCAGCCGAGCCGCCTGCCGCTTCAGGAACGTGCGCGAGCAGAACGCCCAGGGCTCGCCGTCCTGGTCGTAGAGATCCCCCGGCGCCCAGCCCCAGCCGTCCAGACCGCCGGCGAGGCGTTCCAGGTCAGGCACCAGCCGCGTGTCTCCGACCGCCTCGAAGCCGGTGGCGGTGGACATGCCATCGTCACCCTGGAAGATCGAGAAGGCGTGCGGCGAGCCGACGCCGCGCGTCGCCGCCGCCTCGGCCTTGGCCGCGGTGATCGACTTCGCCCGCGTCAGACCGGCGTTGTCCACGAAGGAGATCGCGATCAATTCGATGCCACGGTCGAGGAGGTCCTGTTCGGTCACGCGCCAATCCTACTAAGCCCGTAGAGTCTGCTGCTATGAGCGACGCGATCATGATCGCCAGCGAGCGCGGCGAGGTCGGCCTGCCGGCCGGCGTCGAGATCCTGCGCGCCGGCGGCTCGGCGCTGGACGCGGTCGAGGCGGCGGTGCGGGAGGTCGAGTCGAACCCGGATGACCACTGGGTCGGCGTCGGCGGCCTGCCCAACCTGCTCGGTGTCGTCGAGCTGGACGCCTCGATCATGGACGGCCGAACGCGCGCGGCCGGTGCCGTGGCGGCGGTGCGCGGGTACGCCCACCCGATCTCGATCGCGCGGCTGGTGATGGAGCGGCTGCCTCAGCACCTGATGCTCGTTGGCGAAGGGGCGGAGCGGTTCGCCGCAGAGATGGGCTTCCAGCAGGAGCAGACGCTGACCGACGAGGCGGCGCGCAGGTGGCGGGAGGGCTTGGACAAGCCCAGCTGGGACGGCTCCGAGTCGCCGGGCGATCGCCGCTACCGCGAGGCCGCCCACGAGCTGATGCAGCGGATGGCGCCGCCGACCGAGAACTGGGGCACCGTCAACATCATCGCCCGCGACGCGCGCGGCGACCTCTGCGTCGGCGTCAGCACCAGCGGATACCCCTGGAAGTACCCCGGCCGGGTCGGCGACTCACCGATCATCGGCGCCGGCAACTACTGCGACAACCGCGCCGGGGCGGCCGGCTGCACCGGCCGCGGCGAGCTTGCGATCCGTGCCCAGACGGCGCGGATGGCGGTCGAGCGCTTGGCGGCCGGCTCGCCGCCGCAGGAGGCCTGCCTCGACGTGCTGCGTGAGGCCGCGGCGCTGGAGGACGAGTTCCGCTCGCCGCTGCAGGTGCTGGCGATGGCGCAGGACGGATCGCACGGCGCCGCGTCCAGCCGCAAGGACGCCACCTACTCGATGATGACGGCCGAGATGCGCGAGCCGGAGATCCTGCTCCGCCGCCAGCTCGACTGAGCTCGCTCTAAACCGGCTCGATCCCGCCGCCCACCGCCAGCAGGATGCCGTCCTCCGCCACCGCCGGGCTGGTGGTGACGAACATGATCGTGCCGTCCTCGGGCGCGCTCACCTCGTGCAGCGGATCGCCGAACGGGTCGCGCAGCGCGCCTAACGACTGGCCGGCGGTGACGGACTGGCCGGGTGCCACGGCGGCATCCCACCAGCCCTCGACCGGCGCGCGCAGCCACACGAAGCGGCGCACCAGGCGCATCTCCGCCGGCGGCGGTGACACCTCGCCCTCCAGCACGCCGAGTGCCCGCAACGTGTTCTCGATCCCGGCAACGTGCATCGCGATCGAGGCCTCGTCCGTCTGGCCGCAGCCTCCCGCCTCGGGAATGATGGCGGGGATGCCGGCATCGCCGGCGGCTGCACTGGTGGTGCCGCCGATCGCCCTGGAACGCTCGCTGCGGATCAGGTACGGCAGCCCGAAAGCGACCGCCATCTCATGCGCCTGCTCTTGGACGGGCGACTCGTCATACAGCGTGAACGGCTCGAGCGCCTCGACCAGGTCGCCGCCGTGCAGGTCGATGAGATGATCACTGGGGCGGATCACCCGCTCGAACAGGTGGTGGGCGAGCACGTCCGAGAACGTCCCATCCGGGTCGCCGGGGAAGCAGCGGTTGAGGTTCTTGCCGTCCTGCGGCGTCACGAACGGGCTGCGGGCGCGGAAGGCGGTGACGTTGACGATCGGCACCGCGATCACGGAGCCGCTCAGCCTCTCGGCGTCGAGGCTTCGAAGGAACCGGATCAGGGCGGCCATCGATGCGTACTCGCAGCCGTGGATGCCGGCGATCAGGCAGACGCGGGGGCCGTCGCGGCGGCCGCGAGCCTCGACGCAGGGCAGCTCCATGCCCTCAAGGGCCGGCGCCTCGAACCGCAGCGAACGGCGCTCGATCACGCCGTGTCGCCGCCGTCCACCGCCATCACCGCACCGTGCATGTAGGCCGCCTCGTCCGACGCCAGCCAGGACACGGCGCGGGCGATGTCGTCGACCGTGCCGATCCGCCGCGCCGGGATCGTCTCCTCCCAAGTCCGCAGCGCCTCGGGGCGGCTGGTGATCCAGTCCGCCATCGGCGTGTCGATCAGGCCCGGGCAAACGCAGTTCACGCGCACGCCCTGCGGGCCGTGGTCAAGCGCCAGGCAGCGCGAGAACATCACCACGGCCGCCTTGCTGGCGTTGTAGACGGCGCGCCGGTGGCCGCCGCGCAGCCCGGCGGTTGAGCCGATGTTGACGATGCAGCCGGAACCGGCCGCGATCATGGCCGGCAGGAACGCCTTGCAGGTGAGGAACGTGCCCTTCACGTTCACGTCCGAGATCAGGTCGAACTGCTCGACCGTGGCGTCGGGCACGTCGTGCTCGAAGAACACGCCGGCCACGTTCACCAGCAGCCACGGCGCTCCCAGTCGCGCGGTGACCGCCTCGCGCAGCGCCAGCACATCCGGCTCCCGGCGCACGTCGCAGGCGAACTCCACGTCTCCGGCGATGTCCGTGGTGGCAACGGCGAATCCATCTCCGATCAGCCGCCGCGCGATCGCGCTTCCGATCGCGCCGCCGGCTCCGGTTACGACCGCCACGTGTCCCGCCACTACGACTCCTCGCTAAGATGATCGATCGATATCCCACGCGGGCCTGGGCGCTGCGGACGGTCGATCGCTGGCCAATGGTTGGGGTGGCTGCGGCTGCGAACACATCGTCTCGCTGTGTCCCCGGTCGCGCGACCCCATGGTGCATATCGATCAATCATCTAGTCCCCGCGTGACCGCGATCACGGCCACGAAGCGGCGGTAGAGCGCCAGCGGATCGTCGTCGACCAAGCTGATCGAGCGGTCGCCGGTGCGCTTGACGTCGCCGATCCAGGTCGCCATCTCGGCCATGTCCGCCGTCAGCATCGTGATCTCCAGCCGTGCCGGGAGCGTGATCGCGGGCGGCCCGATCGACGCCGCGCGCTCGACGGCGCGGCGGGCGCCCTCACGGATCAGCCGGCAGGCCACCTGCGGGTGCAGGTTCTCGGCCGCGAACCGCGACACCGAGCGCTTCACGACCACCGCCTCGATCTCGGGAACGAACGGACGTGCCTCCTCGGCGGTTGCGTCGTCGCCGGTGATCAGCGCCACCGGCACGCCGTGATGCAGCGCGACCAGCGCGTTGATGCCGGCCTCGCCGGTTATCGCGCCGTTCAGGCGCACCTCCGAGATGACGCCGGGGTTGTAGGTGTGCGAGAGGATCGCCGTGCGCGCCCCGATCGACCCGTGATAGCCGATCAGGAGCACCGCGCCGAAGCTCCCGTCCAGGCCCTCCATCATGTACAGCGGCTTGTGCTTGCCCGAGAGCAGGGAGGCGTCGCCGTGCAGCTCCGCCGGGAGCAGGTTCTGCATCGTGTGGTGGGAGTCGTTGACCACGAACCGGTCTGCGCCGCCCTCGATCGCGCCGTCGATGGCGGCGTTCACCTCGTCCTGCAGCAACCGGCGGCCCATCTCGTACTCCCCGCCCGGGCCGATCACCTGGTTCCAGTCGACGATGCCGGCGGTGCCCTCGATGTCGGATGAGAGGAACACCTTCACGGCCGCGCCTCCACCTCGCGCAGGAACCGCTCGACCTCCTCGGCGAAGCGCTCGCCCTCCTCCAGATGGGCGACGTGCGCGCTGTGCTCGAAGATCTCCATCCTGGCGTCGGGCAGCCCCTCCAGGATCGTCTCCGAGCAGGCCGGGGTGATCTCGTCGTAGCGGCCGCAGGTGATCAGCGTGGGATTCGTGATCCGGCCAAGGTCGGCCGTGCGGTCCCAGTCGCGAAGCAGGCCGATCACGTCGAACTCGGTCGGCCCGTTCATGGTCAGGTAGACCTGGTTTCCGTCCATCTGTTCGGAGCTCTTGACCAGCGCTTCGGGCCAGGGATCGGCCCGGCACAGGTGGTGGTGGTAGAAGACGTCGACCGCCGCAAGGTAGTCGGGGTCGTCATAGGCGCCGCGCGCCCCCAGCTCGATGATCGTGGTGCCGGCCGGCTGCGGGAGCTGCTCGATCAGCCGGTGTGCTTCGGCCATGAACTGCGGGATGCTGGCCGAGGTGGAGGCGAGCACCAGCCCGGCGATGCCGCGCGGCCCGCGCGCCATGTAGTCGATCGCGAGCCAGCCGCCCCACGACTGGCCGAGCAGATGACAGTGCTCGAGCCCGAGCGCGGCCCGCACCTGGTCAACCTCGGCCACCGACCGATCGACCGTCCACAGCGAGACGTCGTCGGGCTCCTCGGAACGCCCGCAGCCGAGCTGGTCGTAGACCACCACCGGCCGATGCTCGGCCAGCCGCTCAGCCAGCGGCTCCATGTAGTAGGCGGCGGCTCCGGGGCCGCCGTGCAGCAGCAGGATCGGCAGCCCCTGGCCGCTGCCCAGGCGGCGATACCAAACGTTGCCACCGGTGACTGCGATGTGGCCGGTGGTGTCCAAGCTGGCACGCTCCTCAGGTCGCGGATAGCTGGACAACGCTAGCACCCGCCGAGGTGCTGCGCCCGCCGGGGGCGCAGCACCTCGTTCACTCGCGCGCCGGCAGGTGCCTACGCGCTGGCGGGGATCTTTCCGGCCAGCTTCTCCGAGATGGAGGTGACCTTCTTGAGCGCGGCCTGCTCCTGCTTCAGGTTCTCCCCGAGCAGCTTGGAGGCCTCGGTCTCGCCGAGCGCGTCGGCCATGGTGATCATGCCGGTGTATGCGGCAATCTCATAGTGCTCGGTGCGCGCAGCGGCACCGGTGAGGAACATGTCCAGAACGTCGCTGCTGGGCTGCTCCTTGCTGACGAACTCGTCGTGCTCCTTCTTGATGCCCTCGATGCCCGGGCACTTCTCCGCCTTGGCGGTCTCGCCGACCAGCTCGAAAACCTTCTCCACGTTGGCAACGTGCTCTTCGGTCTCGGCGAGATGATGCTTGATCGCGTCGGCGAGGGTTGAGTCGGTGGCCTCCTGCGCCAGCTTTGGCAACGCCTTGACCAGCGTGCGCTCGGCGTACAGGATGTCGCCCAGCTCATGTAGGAACAGTTCTCGCGGATCTTCCATCTCGGTCTCCTTGGTAGGGGTTTCGCGGCGCTTCTACCCGCATCCGGCATCTGGGAAACGCGTGGTACCGCCTTGACCCGGATCGGCGTTCTGGCGAGACTCCGCCCGTGTCCGCATCCCCCGACGGCGACCGGCGCCCCTTCTCGACCGAGGAGTACCGCGACCGCGCCCGCCGCGTGCGCGACGAGATGGAGCACCGCTCGGTCGAGGTGCTGATCGTCCTCAGCCCTGCCAACCTCTACTACCTGACCGGCTTCGAGTCGATCTGGTACCCGCCGCGGGCGCCGGTTGGGGTGATCGTCGCCCGTGATGACGAACGGCTGGTGTTCGTCGACTACGAGCGCCACGAGACGCTGGTCGAGCGCGTCGCGCACTACGACGAGGCCGTGTTCTACAGCTATGCCAGTTCGATCGACGAGATCCTGAGCGCCGTGCGTGCCCGCGGCTGGGCGTCGGCCACGATCGGGATCGAGCGCTGGACGCAGTCGCCGGGCGCGCCGGTGGTCGATCAGCTGGCGGACGGCCTCTCCGCCGGCGGCGCACAGGTGGTGGCCGGAGACTGGATCGTCGATCGCGTGCGGCTGGTCAAGTCGGCCTCGGAACTGGAGTGCGTGCGGCGCGCGGCAGCGATCGTCGACACCGCGATCGGATCGCTGGCGGAGTACGTGCGGCCCGGTCGCACTGAGCTCGAGATCGCCGCCCACATCAACTCGGTGATGGCGGCGCAGGGTGGCGAGGAGGCTGCCATCCGCACCATGGTCTCGGCCGGCCCCGACGTGTGGTGTCGCACCCACTCGCCGCCCTCGCGGCGGCCGGTGGCCGACGGCGACGTGATGTACGTCGATGCCTGCGGCGTCTACAACCGCTACCACGCCGACGTCTGCCGCACGTTCGCGATCGGACGCGACCATCGCAAGGCGCGGGAGATTCTCGAGGTGACCGCGCGCAGCGTCGAGGCCGTCCAGGCCGCGGTCAGTCCCGGCGACCCGCTGGACGTCGCTCAGCGCGTGGCCGAGGAGTATGTCCACAGTCGCTTCCCGCCCGAGAACGTGTGGTGGGTCGGCGGCTATGCGCTCGGCATCGCGATGCCGCCCAACTGGGTCGGCCACACCTACATCGGCAACGACGCCTTCGAGCAGTTCACCTGGGAGCCCGGCTACCTGACCAACTACGAGAACGTGCTGTTCGACCGCGAGGCCGGGTTCACCGCGAGCTACATGGAGTCGCTGCTGATGGGGCCGGAGCGGATCGAGGTGCTCTCGACCCTGCCCCGCGAGCTGACGGTGCTGACGGCGCGATAGAATCGCCACCGGTTGTGCCAGATGTA
>JAWVDZ010000047.1:0-7725 GCA_033856955.1 Gaiellales bacterium | reverse complement strand
CCTCGGGCCCGCCGTGCTCCTCGAAGACAACAGCTTTCATGCGGCCAGCGCCTTTCCGAGGTAGTCGAAGTTGTCGATGTAGCGACGGACGTCGTCCTCGCTGTGCTGGACGGACAGCGTCCAGTTCTCGGACTTGCCCCACGGCGCCATGAACACGCCGCGGTTGAACTGCACCAGCCAGTTGACGTAGGCCAGCTCGTCCGAGACCTCGAGGTAGTCGCGGTAGTTGCGCACCCGCTCGCCGCGGTAGGTGACCGCGCCGCGTGCGGCCATCACGGTCGTGTAGCCGGCCAGCCCGGTGCGCTCGATCACGGAGTCGCAGCCGTCACGCAGGATCTCGCCCAGGCGCGCGAACTCGGTGTAGGCGTCATGCGTAAGGATCTCGGTCAGCGTGGCGTGCATGGCAGCCATCGTCAGCGGGTTGCCGTTGAACGTGCCGACCTGGTCGATCTTGCCCTGAGCGATCCATCCCATCACCTCTTCGGTGCCGCCGATCGCGCCGCAGGGCAGGCCGCCGCCGACCGACTTGGCCAGGCAGAGCAGGTCGGGGGTGACCCCGAACGCCTCGACCGCGCCGCCGTAGGCGATCGTGGCCCCCGTCTTGACCTCGTCGAACGCAAGCAGCGCCCCGTGCGCGTGCAGCAGATCCTTGACGCCCTGCAGGTAGCCGTCAATCGGCAGCACGAAGCCGGCATTCATCATCGCCGGCTCCACGATCATGCCGGCGACGCGGCCCTTGTTTCGCTCGAGCGTGCGCTCCAGCGCGTCGAGGTCGTTGAACGGCACCACCTTGGTGAGGTTGACGTAGTCGGCCGGCAGGCCCAGCGTCTGGGGAACCGAGACCGGGTCGTCGTAGCTGCCGATCTTGTCGCCGGGCGGCGCCACCGACACCATCAGCGCGTCGTGGTGGCCGTGGTAAGAGCCCTCGATCTTGAGCAGCACGTCACGGCCGGTGTAGGCGCGCATCAGCCGCACGGAGTCCAGCGTGGCCTCGGTGCCGGAGTTGCCGAAGCGCCACAGCGGCAGGCCGAAGCGCTGCTGCAGATGCTCCGCGACCGCGACTCCCTGCTCGGTCGGCTGAGCGAAGTGCGTGCCCTTGCGGACGCGGTCGGACACCACCTCGGCGATCCTCGGGTGGGCGTGGCCGACGGCCATCGCGCCGTAGCCGTTGTGGAAGTCGACGTACTCGTTGCCGTCGACGTCGATCACCTTGGAGCCGTGGCCCTCGGCGAGATAGATCGGATGCGGGTCGGTGGCCTGCCAGCTTGAAGCGACGCCGCCTGCCAGCGACTTCAGGGCGCGATCGGTCATCGCCCGAGACGCGTGATGACGATCGTTGAACGTGGCCTCCTCGGCCTCGATCAGACTTGCCAGCTTGGTCGCATCGAGGGTGCTGGTTGCACTCATGACTGGACACCTCCCAGGACTTCTCCGTAGCGGTTGTCTCGCCAGGCGAGAGCGGCCTTGAGCCCCTTCGCCTGGACGATCTGCATGAACTCTCGCTGCTCCGGCGTATCCGCCGCGTTGAGCATCGAGGAGAGATCGAGATTCATGTTCACGGCCTCGCGCAGGCCCATCGCCTCGAACGCGCGGACGAGGGCGATCTTGGTCAGCCGCAGCACCGGCAGCGGCGTGGGCGCGATCTTGCGCACCAGCGCCTCGACCTCCGCATCCACGTCGGCGTCGGCCACCACGCGGTTGATCATGCCCGCCCGCTCGGCGGCCTCGGCGTCGATCATGTCGCCCGTGAACAGCAGCTCGTTGGTCTTCTTCTGGCCGAGGATGAAGGGCATCAGCAGGGTCACCGGACCCGAACCGTAACGGATCTCCGGCTCGCCGAACCGGCCGCTCTCGCCGCTCACGATCATGTCGCAGGCCATCGCCAGCTCACAGCCGCCCGCCAGGCAGTAGCCGCGGACGGCGGCGATGGTCGGCTTCGGCAAGGCCCACAGCTTCATCGTGGCATCGATGTCGGTGGCCAGAACGTCGTGCCATTCGTGAGCCGGGATGTCGGAGTGCGCGGCCTCGGCCGAGAGGTCGTAGCCGGCCGAGAAGGCGCGATCGCCGGCACCCGTCACCACCACCACCTTCACCTCGTCGTCGGCGCTCGCGCGATCGAGGGCGTAGTTCAGGCCCTCCAGCACGTCGCCGTTGATGGCGTTCATCTTCTCGGGCCGGTTGAGCGTGATCCACGCGGCCGGGCCGCGCAGCTCGTACAGGACGGCGGCGTCGCTCATGCGATGTGCTCCTCAGGTGCTTCCAGGACGATAAGGCAGTCGAGCGCAACCGCGCGCTCGCCTGAAACCAGCAGTGGGTTGATGTCGATCTCGGCGATCTCGGGATGCTCGGCGGCCAGCCGTGAGACTGCGACCACCGTATCAACAAGGCCGTCCGCGGCGCGGCCGCCCAGCAGCCGGTCGAGCGCCGGCAGGCTGCGGATCAGGTCGGAGGCGCCGTTGCGGTCGAGCGGGGCGAGGCTGACCGCCACCATGTCGAGCGCCTCGGCAAGCACGCCGCCGATGCCGACCACCACCGTCGCCCCGTAGTCCGGGTCGCGGGCCATCCCGACCAGCACCTCGACGCCGCCCGACACCTGCTCGGCCACGATCACACGGCCGCCCATCCGCTCGGCCGCCTCGCGCACGCCGGCGGCATCAGCCAGGCCGAGCGCGACGCCGCCGACTCGCGCCTTGTGGGCGACGTTGTCGATCTTGACGACGACGGGATAGCCCAGCCGCTCAGCGGCCGAAACCGCCTCGTCCGGATCGGCGCACCGCTCGGCGCGCACGTAGGGCACGCCGTAGGCGGTCGCGATCCTGGCCGAGTCCAGCTCGGGCAGCGCTCCCTCGCCGTCCAGCGGCGGCGCAAGATCGACCGATCGCGAAAGCGGAACCTGCCGGCGATGGGCGAGCCGGGCGGCCAGCGCGCGGAGGCCGGGCAGCGTGCCCTTGAGCAGGGGGATGTCGTGCCGGCGCGCCCACTCGATGTCCTCGATCGGCGGGTCGGCGGTGGTGACCGTGATCACGCACGGAAAAAGATCGCTGCCCGCGCAGGCGGCCTGGAGGTCCCCGGCGATGTTGGCCGCCAGCTCGCGCTCGCCGCCATGCAGCCACTGGCTGTGGTCGATGTCCGACACCAGCACGTCGAACTCACCCGACTCGGCCAGCAGCTGGAAGACGCGGGGGAACACCACCCTGTCGTCGTCGATCGCCCAGCAGTCGGCCGGGTTGCCGACGTCCGAGAAGTTCGGGAACTCGGCCTTGATGCGGGCCGTGAGCGCATCCGAGAACGGCTGCAGCGGGATGCCCGCCTGCTCCGCCTTGTCGGCGAAGTACTCGCCCTCGCCTCCGGAGTTGGTCACGGCGCCGATCCGCCGGCCGCGCGGCGGCGTCGCCCGGGAGAACACCTCCAGGTGTTCCAGCCAGACGCCGAAGTCGTCGACCCGGATCGCGTTGTAGTAGCGCAGCATCGCCGAGAAGCTGCGATCGTCGCCGACCAGCGCACCGGTGTGAGCAAGGGCGGCCCGCCGGCCCATCTCGGACGTGCCGACCTTGAGCACGATCGCAACCTTGTCCGCCTCGGCCAGCTTCTGCAGCGCAGCCTCGAACGCGGCCGGCCGCCGGACCGCCTCGAGGAACAGCCCGACGACCCGCGTCTGCTCGTCCTCGGCGAAGTAGCCGACCATGTCTGCGACATCGGTGACCGTCTCGTTGCCGGCCGAGACCACGGTGCGAAACCCGACACGCGGGCCGAGCGAGACCAGGATCTCGCCGATCGAGCCGGAGTGGGCCATCGTCGCCACCGGGCCGGGGACGAACGTCTCGTGCAGGCTGCCGATCCAGGGAGAGGGCGCGCCGGGCGTGGCGACCCCCATGCAGTTGGGGCCGATCATCGCGACGCCGGCCTCGAGCACCTTCGCCCGGATCCGTTCGCTGATCTCCGGCCCGGCGCTGCCCGCCTCGTTGCCCAGGCCGGGGGTGATGATCGCGCGCACGCCGGGCACGGACAGCACGTCATCGATGGCGGCCTCGATGCGGCCGTGTCCGACGCCCATCACCACCATCTCCGGCGCCTCGGGGCACTCGGCCATGCTCGGGTAGCAGCGCACCCCGCAGGCCTCGGGCTTGGTCGGGTTGATCCCGTAGAAGGGCACGCCGGGCACCTTCATGTTCTCCGCAATTCGCTGAGAGGTGCGGTCGGAGATGCCGTAAATCGCAACCGACTTGGGGCGAAAAACGCCGTCCAGATCAGTCCGCAGCAGGGGCGAAACGGTCGAACTCATGCGGTCTCCCGGGCGGATGTGGAGCGGCGGCGAGGCACGATCACCAGTGTACGCAATTCGTATTGACTCCGCACCTCACTACGAATATCGTAGGTGGCCGGATGACGGACGATCTCGACCACCGAATCGTCGATGCCCTCGTGCAGGACGGCCGCACGCCGTTCGTCGAGATCGGCCGCCGTCTGAACGTGTCGGAGTCGACCGTGCGCCAGCGGGTCGCCAAGCTGACCGCCGAGGGCGTGATGCAGATCACGGCCGTCACGAATCCGCTCAAGCTCGGCTACGACGTGATCTGCATGCTCGGCCTGAGCGTCGAGGCGCCGCACCGGACGGCGGCCGGGGAGGCGCTGTCGGAGTTCGACGAGGTCACCTACCTGATCGCCTGCACCGGGCGGCATGACTTCCTGGCCGAGATCACCTGCCGCAGCACCCGGCACCTGCTGGAGTTCATGGACACCCGGCTGGGCGGGGTGCCCGGCATCCTCTCCAGCGAGTCGTTCGGCTACCTCTCGGTGCTGAAGGAGAGCTACCGCAGCGACTGACATCACGTGCGGTCGCCCTGCTCGGTGAAGAACCGGCCCGTCTCGCCGCCGGAGAAGAAGCGCGAGGTGACGGTCTTCTTGCGCGTGTAGAACTCGACCGCGTCCGAGCCGTGAGCGTGCAGGTCGCCGAAGAAGCTCCCCTTCCAGCCCGAGAACGGGAAGAAGGCGACGGGGGCGGCGACGCCGACGTTGACCCCGATCATGCCCACCTCGACGTCGTGCCGGTAGCGGCGAACCGCGGCTCCCGACTCGGTGAAGATCGACGTGCCGTTGCCGTAGCGGCTGGCGTTCACGATCTCGATCGCCTCGTCCAGCGAATCGGCGTGGATCACCGAGAGCACCGGGCCGAACACCTCCTCCTGGGCGATCTCCATGTCGGCCGTGACACCGTCGAGGATGGTCGGCCCGACGTAGGCGCCGTCCGGATGCGATGCCGGCCGCCGCCCGTCCACCAGCAGCTCGGCGCCCGACTCGACGCCCTTCTCGATCCAGCCCAGGATGCGGTCGCGCGCCTCGCACGAGATGACGGGGCCGACGTCGGTCGACTGCTCGAGCCCGTCGCCGACCGACAGCTCCCGCGTGCGCGCCACCAGCTCGTCCAGCAGCGGGCGCTTCGCATCGCCGACGGCGATCACCACCGAGCCCGCCATGCAGCGCTGGCCGGCCGCGCCGAAGGCACTGCCGATGATGTTGCCGACCGTCTTGTCGATCACGGCGTCGGGCATCACGACCATGAAGTTCTTGGCACCGCCCAGCGCCTGTACCCGCTTTCCGCCCGCGGCCGCCCGCTCGTACACGTGGCGCGCCACGGCGGCCGACCCGACGAACGATACGGCATCGATGCCGGGGTGGTCGAGGATGCCGTTGACGACGTCCCGCGAGCCGTTTACGAGGTTGAGAACGCCGTCCGGCAACCCGCCGTGCTCGTGGATCAGGTTGAAGATTAGCTCCTGCGTGAGCGGCACCTGCTCCGACGGCTTGAGGATGAACGTGTTGCCGCACGCGATCGCGAAGGGCAGGAACCAGAACGGCACCATGGCCGGGAAGTTGAAGGGCGCGATCGCGGCGCAGACGCCGACCGGCTGGCGGAACGTCTCGCAATCGACGGCGGTGGCGACGTTCTCGAGCACGCGGCCCTGCATCGTCTGGGGGACCGCCGATGCCGCCTCGATCATCTCGATCGCGCGGCCGACCTCGGCCCGCGCGTCGGGGAACGTCTTGCCCATCTCGCGCGTGATCGATCGCGCCACCTCGTCCTGGTGCGCCTCGAGCACCTGCCGAAACCCGAACAGCCAGCGGGCGCGCTCGATAGTCGAACGGCTGCGCCAGGCGGGGAAGGCGGCACGGGCTGCGGCCACGGCCGCGTCCACATCGGCTGCACCCGACAGGGGTACTCGCGCGAGCGACTCGCCGGTGGCCGGGTTGCTCACGTCGAGGTGCTCGGTGGCGGCGGACGGCACCCAGCGGCCTCCGATGTAGTTGCCCAGAAGACGGGTCTCGGTCTCGATCGTTGACACGGCGATTTCACTCCTCAGATGGACAGACCTCAATCGTCGCTGTCCGGACGGCCGCGCGCCACCGTACAATCTGTATCGAATGACCGATATATCCGGACAGTCTGTATTGACGGTGAACGACCTGCTCGCGCTCGACGTGCTGCGATCGGCGCAGGTGAGCGTGGCTGCCGGCGGCCACCACCTGGCAAACCGGGTGGAGTGGGTGCACGTGTTCGAGACGCCGGCCGTGACCGGGATGCTGCGCGGAGGCGAGTTCCTGCTCACCACCGGCATCGCTCTGGCCGGCATGACGACGGCGGAGCTCGACGCGCTGGTCGCCTCGGTGGCCCAGGCGGGAGCGGCCGGAATCGGACTCGAGCCAACCCACGCTCCGGCCGAGCCGCTGGCCCAGGCCTGCCGCGACCACGAGCTGCCGCTGCTGGTGTTCGGCCGCCCGGTGCGGTTCGTCGATATCACCCACGTCGTGCACGAACGCCTCGTCGCCGGCGAGCTGGCCACGCTCCGGCGAGCGGTCTCGCTGCAGGCGCAGCTGCGGGAAGCCGCGCGTGAAGGGCTGGGGCCGGCCGGCCTGGTGGCAGCGCTGGGCGACGTCCTGGAGGCACAGGTGCTGCTCGAGCGGAGCGATCGCACGCCGATCGCCACATCGCCCGAGGACGGGCTCGACGTGGCCTTTCTCGAAGCTCTCGATCGCCATCGTCAGCGGCTGCCGACCGCCCTGCACTCGCGGCCGGTGCAGCCGGGAGCGCGGCTGCATGTGCTGCCGAGACGGGGCGACGAGCTCGACCTGCTGGCGGTGGACGAGGCCGCGTTCCTGCTCTCGGTGGCGCTTGCCGCACAGCCACCCGGCGACGAGGTGCCCTCCGCGGATCGCGCGCGCCTGCTGCAGCGACTGGCCGAGGGGCGGGCGGGCAGCGGCCGCGATGTCGCCCGCCGGGCGCGATCGGTGGGGGTCGACCTCTCGCGCGCCACCCTGTGGGCGTTCCACGGCCGAGGATCGCTCGACCTGCTCGACCGCAGAGGGCTCGACGCGCTGATCGACGGCCCGCGCGCGCTGGTGGCGATCCGCGGAGACGCCGACCCACGGACGATCGCCCGCGACCTGATCCGCCGTGGCGGCGTCACCGCCGTCGGGCTGGACAGCCGTGGCGGCGAGCCGTGGCAGATCAAGGAGGCGCTGACGGCAGCCGAACGGGCCTGTCTGGTGGCGGCTGCGGCGGGGCCGCCGGTGAGGCTGGGCCGCGAGCTGGGCGCGCTCGCGTCGGTCGCCCGCGATGCGCTGGCCGGGCAACGGATCGAGTCGCGTTTCGACGAGGCCGGCCTGCGCACCGTGGAGGCGCTGGTGGCCGCGGGCTGGTCGAAGTCGGCCGCGGCCCGCAGCCTGGGG
>JAWVDZ010000046.1:0-3184 GCA_033856955.1 Gaiellales bacterium | reverse complement strand
CGCCGAGAAGATCGACGCCGCCGAGCTGCACGAGGTGGAGACGGCGGCCTGTCCCGGCGCCGGAGCTTGCGGCGGGCAGTTCACCGCCAACACGATGTCCACCGCGCTTGAGTTCCTGGGCATCTCGCCGGGTGGCATGAACGGCATTCCGGCGCTCAACCGGGGAAAGGGCGACGCGGCCGAGGAGGCCGGCCGGATCGTGATGCGGCTGGTGCGCGACGACGTGCGACCCTCGCAGATCATCACCCGGGAGGCGCTCGAGAACGCCGCCGCCTCGGTCGCCGCCACCGGCGGTTCGACCAACGGCGTGCTGCACGTGCTCGCGATCGCGCGCGAGCTGGACATCCCCTTCTCGATCGACGACTTCGACACGATCGCCTCCCGCACCCCGATCGTCGCCAGCCTCAAGCCGGGCGGCAAGTACGTCGCGACGGACATCTTCGACGCCGGCGGGGTCGCGCTGGTCGCCCGCGAGCTGGCCCGCCGCGACCTGATCCACGTCGGCGCGATGACCGTCGACGGGCGCACGCTGGGCGAGATCGCGGAGCAGGCGGTGGAGACGCCCGGGCAGCCGGTGGTGGTGTCGATCGACACGCCGATCAAGCCCACCGGCGGTCTGGCCGTGCTGCGTGGCAACCTCTCGCCGGACGGCTGCGTGGTCAAGCTGGCCGGGCATGAGCGCACCGGCCACAGCGGCCCGGCGCGTGTGTTCGACTCCGAGGAGGAGTGCTTCGCGGCCGTCAAGGCCCGCAGCATCGAGGCCGGCGATGTGATCGTGATCCGCTACGAGGGCCCCGCCGGCGGCCCGGGCATGCGGGAGATGCTGCACGTCACGGCCGCCATAGTCGGCGAGGGACTGGGGGAGGACGTGGCGCTGATCACCGATGGCCGCTTTTCCGGCGCGACGCACGGCCTGATGGCCGGGCACGTCACCCCCGAGGCGGCACACGGCGGGCCGATCGCGATCGTGCGCGACGGCGACGTGATCGAGTTCGACATCGCGGCCAGGGAGCTGCGGGTGGTACTGAGCGACGACGAGATCGCCGCCCGCCTCGCCGACTGGCGTCCGCCCGAGCCGCGCTACCGAAGCTGCGTGTTCGCGAAGTACGCGGCCCAGGTCAGCTCAGCCAGCGAGGGCGCGGTAACGCGTCCGTGACCTGGGTTGCGGCTCGGGATGGGGCATTTGGGGTTTGATCCCACCCTCCCGCCGCACTCGCGGGCGAGGGGGAGTACCCTCGGGCGGTGAAGCGATTGGCCGCCACAGCCGGGGTCGCCCTTTCACTGCTCGGTCTGGGCGCG
Source organism: Gaiellales bacterium (assembly GCA_033856955.1). Taxonomy (GTDB): domain Bacteria; phylum Actinomycetota; class Thermoleophilia; order Gaiellales; family JAICJC01; genus JAICYJ01. The sequence goes on along the minus strand of JAWVDZ010000046.1, from coordinate 1,885 downwards.
CCATCCGCGGGAGGACACGTCGGCGACCTCGGTGGGCCGCGTTCGACGGCCGAGTACATCGTCGGCTTCCGCACGGGTGTGACCGCGTCCGCACGGGCATCGGTCGCGTCCGCGCATGCCGCCGACGTGGTGCCGACCCGGCGGCTGGGCGAGATCGGCGCGGAGGTCGTCACCGCTGATGCAGCGCAGGCGCGCGCCCTTGCTCGAGATCCGCGCGTCCGCTACGTCGAGCCGAATCGGATCTGGCACATCGACTCGCTGCCGTCGAGTCCCACCGACCCCCTGTTCGGCGAGCTTTGGGGGCTGAACAACACCGGACAGACGGTGAACGGCACGCCCGGCACGCCCGGCGCCGACATCGGCGCCATCGAGGCCTGGCAGCATGGCACCGGCAGCCTCTCGGTGATCGTGGCCGACATCGACGCCGGCATGCTCACCACCCACCCCGACCTGGCCGCGAACCTCTGGATCAACCCGGGCGAGAACTGCTCCGGGTGTCGCTCTGACGGCATCGACAACGACGGCAACGGCTACGTCGACGACTGGCGGGGATGGGACTTCGTCAACGATGACAACCTTCCCGACGACCAGGCCGGCCACGGCACCCATACCGCTGGCACGATTGGTGCCGTCGGAGACAACGGCATCGGCGTGGTCGGCGTCGACCCCCACGTCTCGCTGATGCCGCTCAAGTTCATCAGCGCCAACGGCACCGGCACGAACGTCGACGCCGTCCAAGCGATCCTCTATGCGGCCGATAACGGCGCGCGTGTCATCAACGGCTCATGGGGCGGCGGCAGCTACTCGCAGGCACTGGTGGACGCGATCGCGCTCGCGGATGCCCACGGCGTGCTGTATGTCGCCTCGGCGGGAAACAGTGCAGCGGATACCGCCTTCTATCCTGCGGCGGTCGACCTGCCGAACGTGATCTCGACGGCAGCCACCAATCAGACCGACGATCTGGCCTGGTTCTCGACCTACGGTGACACCGTCGACCTCGCGGCGCCAGGCCAGGACACGCTCTCGACGCTCTCCAACGGCGGCTACGGCTACGCCTCGGGCACCTCGATGGCGGCGCCGCACGTGGCGGGCTCTGCCGCGCTGTTGTTCAGCCAGCACCCTCAGGCCACGCCTGAGACGATCAAGGCGCTGCTGTTCGCGAGCGCAAAGCAGCTTCCATCGCTGGCGGGAAAGATCCTCACCGGATCGCGGCTGGATGTGGGCGCCGCGGCCGGCTGCACCGTGACCCCCGACCTCTGGATCGACGCTCCCCGCGACGGGTTCGTGGCGGCGCCCGGTCACCCGGTCAAGGTGCGGGTGCTGGCCGGCGAGTGTGCCTCGCCGGCCGGTGTCGCGGTCACCGCCAGCGTCAACGGCTCGTCAGTCGCGCTGAGCTCGAACGGCGCCGGCCTGTGGTCGGGCAGCTTCACGCCCTCGGCCGTGGGAGCGATCTCGCTGCATGCGGTGGCCGGCGACGGCTCGGCCACGGCCGGCCGCACATCGGCCGGCCTGGCGGCCGCCGAGTTGCCGGTCGACGGCGCGTCGCATTCCGTCTCGGTCGTGTCGGGGAGTGACGGGGTCGCGACGTTCACGGCCACCGCCGGGCATCGGATCAGCTTCCGCGTGAGGGCGGGGTCGCTGGGGGCGCTCGCGGTCACGATCACCGCGCCGGACGGGACGCGCCTCGTGGAGGGGCGGGCGATCCCTGCCGGCGGCGGCTTCATCGACCCGGTGTCCGCCGTGATCGGCGGCGTGTACTGGATCCGTCTGCACCCGGTGACCGCGGCCACGGGCAGCGTGCCGCTGTCGCTCTACGACGTGCCGCATGATGTGACCGGCGCGCTCGCGCTCAACGGCGCCGGTCGCACGGTCGCGCTGACCGTGC
>JAWVDZ010000045.1:0-9945 GCA_033856955.1 Gaiellales bacterium | reverse complement strand
CGACCGGTGACTTGCCCATCCGCGCCTCGCAAGCCTCGATGCCCGAGTATCAGACCTACGTGACCAGGTACCCGGGGGTCTCATCATTCGTCGACAACGAGAAGAACGCGGTCAAGGCGCGGCCCGTGACGGCGAGCTACGACGAGCTGTCGCAAGCGATGGGCCAGGCAATCCAGGCGATCCTGCTGGGCAAGGCCGATCCAAAGGAGGCGCTCGACCAGGCCGCGGCGCAGGTCGATCAGATTCTCGCCCAGGGGCCGTGATCCGCCGGCTCCTGCGTTCTGACCACGTCGCCGGCTGGCTGTTCGTGCTGCCGGCGGCAATCCTGATCGGAGTATTCGGCGTGCTTCCGATCGGCTGGTCGCTGCTGCTGTCGTTCCAGCACAACGACCTGCTGACGACTCCGACCTGGGTTGGTCTCGACAACTACCGAGCGCTGCGCAACGATCCCGTGTTCCAGGATTCGGTCAGGCGCACGATGGTCTACACGCTGCTGTTCGTGCCGATCTCGGTTGGTGGGGCGCTGGCCGTCGCCATGCTGCTGCACGCCCGCATCCGTTTCTCGCGCTTCTACCGCACTGCTGTGTTCGTACCGGTGGCAACCTCGACGGTGGCTACCGGCATCATCTTCAACTGGCTGCTCGAACCGACGTATGGCATGGCCAACTACCTGCTGGGCAAGGTGGGGATGGGCCCGTACGGCTTCTTCCAGGATCCCGATCAGGCGATGTATTCGATCGTCGCCATGACGGTGTGGGGGTGGCTGGGATTCGACGTGATCATCTTCCTGGCCGCGCTGCAGGGAATCCCCACCGAACTGATCGAGGCGGCCACGCTCGACGGCGCAGGCCGCTGGGCGACCTTCCGGCGGGTCACGCTCCCGTTGCTTTCTCCGGCAACGCTATTCCTGATCGTGTGGTCGACGATCAACGCGCTGCAGGTGTTCGACGAGATCTACGTAACCACACGAGGGGGTCCGCTGAGATCGACGACGGTGCTGGTCTACTACATCTACGACCAGGCCTTCGCCTTCTTCCACGCCGGCTACGCAGCGGCGATCGCCTACGTTCTGTTCCTGGTCACGCTCGTGTTCTCGCTGATCCAGCTCTGGGTCGGCCGGCGGAACGTGCACTACAGCTCGTGACAGGGGAGGCACCATGAGGCAGGTTCTGCGGCTGCCCTTCAGTCCCCGCCACCTCGCTCTGCTGCCCATTTCGCTGGTGATGCTGCTGCCGTTGGCCTGGATGCTGATCACCTCGATACAGACCCTGCCCGAGACGCGCCACTTCCCACCCCACCTGATCCCGAGCGGGATCCACTGGCGCAACTACCCGGACGCGCTGAACTCGGCGCCGTTCGGGCGTTTCTTCCTGAACAGCTTCATCGTCACCGGCGCCTCTGTGGTCGGCAACCTCGTCTTCTGCAGCCTGGCCGGGTATGCCTTCGCGCGGCTGCGGTTCTTCGGCCGGGATGTGCTGTTCGTCGTGCTGCTGGCGACGTTGATGGTGCCGTTTCAGGTGGTGATGATCCCGACCTTCCTGATCGTGCACGATCTCGGCTTGGTCAACAGCCTGGGGGCGCTGATCCTGCCCAACCTGGTGACGCCGTTCGGCATCTTCCTGCTGCGGCAGTTCTTCCGCACGCTGCCGATCGAGCTCGAGGAGGCGGCGCGCATCGACGGCTGCTCACGTTTGGGAGTGCTGTTCCGGGTGGTGCTGCCGCTGTCGATGCCCGCGATGGCAACACTGGCTATCGTCACCTTCCTGTGGACGTGGAACGACTTCCTGTGGCCGCTGATCGTGATCACCTCACCCGACAAGAGCACGGTGCAACTCGGTCTGGCCTCGTTCCAGGGCGCCCACCAGACCAACTGGCCCCAGTTGATGGCCGGCAACATGGCGGCGCTCGCGCCGATGCTGATCGTTTTCGTTGTGGCGCAGCGGTGGTTCGTGCAGTCGCTGGCGTCGAGTGGTGTGAAGGGCTGAAACTCGATGGCTGACTCCATCTGATGGCCAAGGTGCTGTTCGACGACGTCACCAAGCGATTCCCCAACGGGGCCGTGGCGGTCGATGCGCTGCACCTGGAAGTGGCCGACGGCGAGCTGATGGTGCTGGTCGGCCCGTCCGGCTGTGGCAAGTCGACGGCGCTTCGGATGGTGGCGGGGCTGGACGACCCCAGCCAAGGCCGGATCGTGATCGGCGATCGCGACGTGGTGGGTATCTCGCCGGCCGCTCGCGATGTGGCGATGGTGTTCCAGAACTACGCGCTGTACCCGCACATGACCGTGCGCAAGAACCTCGCCTTCCCGCTCGAGCGCCGTCATCTTCCGAGGCAACAGATCAAGGCCCGAGTTGCCGAGGTGAGCGGGATGCTGGGGCTGGCGGAGCTGCTGGAGCGAAAGCCCGCCCAGCTCTCGGGCGGCCAGCGGCAGCGGGTGGCGATGGGCAGGGCGCTGTCGCGCGATCCGATCGTGTTCCTGCTGGACGAGCCGCTCTCGAACCTGGACGCAAAGCTCCGTGCCGAGCTGCGGGCCGAGCTGAAGCAGCTGCACGCCCGCGTCGGCACCACCATGATCTTCGTCACCCACGACCAGGTGGAGGCGATGACGCTGGGCGACCGGATCGCCGTGCTCGATCGCGGCCGGCTCCAGCAGGTGGGGCGGCCGGAGGAGGTCTACGGCCACCCGTGCAACCTGTTCGTCGCCGGCTTCGTCGGCAGCCCGGCCATGAACATCCTGCCCGGCCCGGCGCTCGGCCGGCCGGCCGAGCTGGTGGTCGGGGTGCGGCCGGAGTCGCTGAATCCGCGCGCCGTCGTCCCCGACGGCCTGCCGCTGGAGCTGACAGCCGAGGTGGTGGAGCCGCTGGGAAGCGACGTCTTCGTCCACGGCCAGGCGGCCGGAACAGCCGTCGTCGCCCGGCTGCCGGGCTCCGCGCGGGTGTCGCCGGGCGACCGGCTCGACCTGGCGGTGGCGCCCGCCGACCTGCACCTGTTCGACGTCGCGAGTGGAACACGGGTGGAGCGGCGATGACCGCCGCCTGGCACACTCATCCGGCAAAGGAGACCCGTTCATGACACGCATCGCCTTCATCGGAGCCGGCAGCGTCGAGTTCACCAAGGACCTGCTCGGCGACCTGCTCAGCTTCCCCGAGCTGGCCGGGGCCACCATCGCCCTGCACGACATCGACCGCGAGCGGCTGGACGCGGCCGAGGCGATGGCGCGATGGACGAACGAGGCGATCGGTGCCAACGCGACTATCGAGGCCCACCTCGACCGGCGGGCGGCGCTGGAAGGCTGCGACCACGTGATCAACATGATCCAGGTCGGCGGCCATGCGGCCACCCTGCTCGACTTCGACATCCCCAACCGCCACGGCCTGCGCCAGACGATCGGCGACACGCTCGGGGTGGGCGGCATCTTCCGCGCGCTGCGAACGATCCCCGTAATGCTCGGCATCGGCGCCGACATGGCCGAGCTGTGCCCGGACGCATGGCTGCTCAACTACACCAATCCGATGGCGACGCTCTGCTGGGCGATGTACGACGGGTCGCCGATCGAGCGCGTGGTCGGCCTCTGCCACTCGGTGCAGAACACCACCCGCGAGCTGGCGGAGCTGGTCGGTGTGCCCTACGAGGAGATCACCTACCTCGGCGCCGGGGTCAATCACCAGGCCTGGATCCTGCGCTTCGAGCGAAACGGCGAGAACCTGTACCCGTGGCTGGACGCGGCGATCGAGCGCGACCCAGAGCTGCGACGCCGGGTGCGGGTCGAGATGTACCGCCGGTTCGGCCGTTTCCCGACCGAGTCGAGCGAGCACTCGGCCGAGTACCTGCCCTACTTCCTGCACAGCGACGAGATGATCGAGCGTTTCCGCGTGCCGGTCGACGAGTACGTGCGGCGAAGCGAGGAGAACCTCGAGCTGTACGAGGAGATGCGCGCCAAACTCGCCGCCGGCCGGCCGTTCGAGATCGAGCGCAGCCTCGAGTACGGGGCGCTGATCGTGCACTCGATCGCCACCGGCGAGCCGCGCGTGATCTACGGCAACGTCCGCAACGACGGCCTGATCTCGAACCTGCCCCACGGCAGCTGCGTCGAGGTGCCGTGCCTGGTCGACCGAAACGGCGTGCAGCCGACGGCGGTGGGCGCATTGCCGGCACAGCTCGCGGCGCTCAACCGGACGTTCCTGAACGTGTGCGAGCTGACGGTACGGGCCGCCGTCGACGGCAGCCGCGAGCACGTCTACCATGCCGCGCTGCTCGATCCCAACGCTGCCGCGACGTTGTCTCCCGAGGCGATCTGCGCGCTGGTGGACGAGCTGATCGAGGCTCACGGCGGCGCGCTTCCGGAGCCGATCCGCCGCTCGCCCCGCCGCGTCCCGGTTTAGGCCCCGGCGGCGAAGACGACGATCTCGGCCGCCTGCTCGGGCGTCAGCACGTCCGTGTTCAGCACCAGGTCGTACTGTGTGGGCAGCTCCTGGTCGACGTCGTAGAAGCTGGAGAGGTAGCTTGCGCGGGCGCGGTCGGCGTCGGACACCTGACGGCGGGACGCGTCCGGATCGGCATCCGTCTCCCGGGCCACGCGAGTTGCGCGGACGGCGGGCGAGCCGGTCACCAGCACCCGCAGCACGCCGTCGTGTCCGGCCAGCGCATGGGAGGCGGCGTGGGCGACGATCACGGCCTTCCCCTCCGCGCCGGCCTCCTCGATCGCATCGCGGATCAGCCCCCGCACCGTCTCCGCCTTGGAGCCGATCACGATCTCCGCGGCCGGCATGTAGGCGTACGCCTCGGGTGCGACGGCGACGTTCTCGCCCATCGCGTCCAGCAGGCGGCGGGCAAGCGATCGTCGCTGCTCGGCGTCGGCCACCGTGGCCGAGTCGAGCTGCCCCTTCTCGGCCGCGCGGGCGAGGATCTCACCATCCAGGCAGCGATAGCCCAGCCGGTCGGCAGCGATCTGGCCCACCTGCTCGCCGGCGGCACCGAACGCCCGTGAGACGCAGATCACGGTTCGTGGCATCGCGGCGACGATAGTTGGCCCGTGCCCATCGAGTCAAGAGATCCGCTTCTTCAGTGTCAGGATGCGGGAGTACGACGCCTCCAGGCTGGCCCGCGGGATCGCCCCGGAGCGGGCCTGCGCGAGCACCGCGTTGAACGCCGCCTGCGAGGTCAACTCCGAACCTGTCACCAGCAGCAGGTCGACGCCGACCGTGGCGCTGCGAACGGCGAGCACCATCGGCGTGGTGCCCCTCACCGCCGCCGCCGAGGTGAGCGAGTCGGTGACGGTGACGCCGTGGAAGCCGAGGTTGTCACGAAGCAGCGTGACCGCAATCGCGTGCGACCACGCCGCGCCCTTGTTCGAGTAGGCAGGGTAGATGGCGGTCGAGAGCATGATCACCGGATGCACCGAGCGGTTGAGCGCGACCCGGTAGGGGAGCAGGTCGTAGGAGATCTGGCTGCTGGTGGCCGTGATCTTTACCAGCGCGTCGTCGGTTGACGTGGCACCCGCGCGGCCGAGACCGGGGAAGTGCTTGAGGGCGGGAAGCACGTGCCCCTGCTCGAGCCCCAGTGCGAACGCGGTCGCGTCGTTTCCCACCGTGTAGCGGTTGGTGGCAAAGGCGCGGTGCTGCGCCAGGATGAAGTTGGACGCTGAGCGCGGGATGTCGGCAACCGGCGCAAGATCCAGGTTGACGCCGGCGGCGCTCAGCGCCGCGCCGGTGTTGCGGCCCATGTTCTGGACGTTGGAGGTGCTGGTGGCTCCGAGCTGCTGCGCCGAGGCGGACGGCGGCGCCCACGACAACCGGCGCACCAGACCACCCTCCTGGTCGGTTGCGATCAGCAGCGGCGGCCGTCCGCCGTTGCTGGCCGCGGCCTGCAGCTTTGCGGTGAGATGGGCGAGCTGCGTCGGGCCGGTGATGTTCGGGCCAAACAGGATCACACCGCCCACCTGACCGGCCCTGATCCGCGCCAGCAGGGCGCTGTCGGGCGTGGTGCCCTGGAACGAGACCAGCATCCGCTGGCCGACGAGCTGCGCCAGGGTGGGCGCGGGGGTGATCGCCGGCTGCGGCGCGCCGGCGGCGACGCCGCTTCCGGGGATCAGCGCGGTCGCTGCCAGTGCGAGAACCGAACCCGCAAGGCGAAGACGCGATCGTCGCATGCCGTCCATTGGTCCACGGTAGCGCGGCCCGGCATCAGGTCAAGCATCGGTTCTGTAACGGTGGACGGGCGAGCAACGTGACGGCGATCACGAATCGCCAATCCGTTTGCCCGCGCAGGACGTACCCACCCCCCGTCAATCGCGCGCAGCCGTGCGCAGATCGAAGGAGGGGGACAGATGGGACGGATTCCGCGCAGCATCGCGATGCTGGCGCTGTTGGGCTTGGTGGCGGTGATCGCGACCGGGGGATCGGCCAGTGGCGCCGTCACGCATCACGGCTTCCGCCAGATCAACCTGGTCAGCGACATTCCCGGCAAGGCTCAGCTGACCGACTCGCACCTGGTCAATCCATGGGGCCTCGCCGCAGGGCCGACCACGCCGCTGTGGGTGGCCGACAACGGCACAGACGTCGCCACGCTCTACGCCGGCTCCGTGCACGGCAGCCCGGTCAGCCAGCCACCGCTGATCGTCTCGATACCGGGTGGAGCTCCCACCGGCCAGGTGTTCAATCCCACCAACGGATTCAAGCTGCGGGCCGGAGACACGCGGCTCCCGGCGAAGTTCATCTTCGATTCCGAGGCGGGAACGATCACGGCCTGGACGCTGACCGACCCGGTGCAGACGACCGCCCGCACCAAGGTGACGGTGCCGGGGGCCGTGTTCAAGGGCCTCGCACTCTCGTTCTTCGACCATCACCCGGCCCTGTACGCCACCGACTTCACCAATAACCAGGTGGTCGTCGTCGACTCGCACTTCCATCGCGTTGCGACGCCGGGCATGTTCGAGGATGCGATGCTGCCGCCGCGGTTCGCGCCGTTCGGCATCCAGGCCATCGGCCGCTGGATCGTCGTCAGCTACGCCAAGCGCGAGCTGGGCGGAACCGACGAGGAGCACGGTGCCGGGCTCGGCTACGTGGACGTGTTCAGCCGTCAAGGCACGCTGGTGTCGCGGCTCGTCAGCCGCGGCAACCTGAATGCGCCGTGGGGCCTGGTGCGCGCGCCGGCCGGCTTCGGCCGCTTCGGCGGGGCGCTGCTGGTCGGGAACTTCGGCGACGGTCGCATCAACGCCTACGACTTGAGCAGCGGACAATTCCTCGGCTCGTTGCACCGTCCGGACGGGCGTCCTTTGGCGATCGAAGGCCTGTGGGGGCTGAGGTTGGGAAACGGCGTCACCGGCGGCCCGAACGAGCTGCTGTTCAGCGCCGGCATCGACGATGAGAGCCACGGCCTGCTGGGCAAGATCAGGCACGTGAGCTGAACCGACCTCCAGCTGAACAAGGCATGCTCCCGGTGGCGGGCCCCGTCTCCGCCACCGGGAACATGTCGGCTCGACCGACGCGGTCTGTACGCTGATTGCCGGTGTCAGGGTGCCCGCGATGCGGGCCCGCACTGCTGGAGGTGGGATGGACAGCGAGGTGGGCAAGACAACGCAAGGCAGGTCGGTGGCGGATACCGGGCAGCGCGGTGCGCCGGCCGGCGAGTCGCAGCACGTCGCGGACGTCGTGGCTGCGCCACCACAGGAGGTCGAGTACGGCCTGCGCGTCTCTCTGACCGGCGGCGGCGGCGCCGCTGCCCCGGAGACGACGCCACCGGTCGAGTACGGCCTCCGCGTCTCTCCCGAGGATGCCGTCACGCCTGACGCGCGCCGGCCCGGGATCCGCGCGTACCTGCTCGCGGTGATCGTCGTCGTCCTGCTGGTCCCGGCGGCGGCGGCCATCATGACGCTGACCGGCGGCTCGGGCACCGCCCACCGCGCCGCGACCGCCGCTCCCACCACCAGCCACCGACCGCCCGTGTTCGCGCCGACCATCGGCATCACCGCCCGGGTCAGCTCCAAGCCCGATGTGGTCGTGACGCCGGCGCGCGACGGAGGCCTCTGGTACCAGACGCAACGGGGCAACCTCACCCGGCTGGCGGCCGAGACGGGAGACGTCGCCTATGCCTTCCAAACGGGGCTCCCGGCGCTCGGGTTGGCCATCAGCGGACGCTCGCTTGAGGTGCTCACGCAGGCGGCGGTGGTCGAGCGCGACCGTGGCACCGGCCGCGCCCAGCAATCGCTGCCGCTGCCCGCCCCGACGGTCTGCTGCGGGCTGACGGCGGCGGCCGGCGTCCACTGGCTGTCGCTGACGTCGGGCCTCGCCCGCATCGACATCTCATCCAGGGCGATCACCGTCCAGTCCAGTCCCGCCATCAGCGGCATGGCGGGTGACCAGACACGGCTGTGGCTGCTCGGCGATGGAACGCTGATTCCCGTCGATGCCGCGAGCGGGCGGCCGCAGACGCCGGTCACGGTCGGCGACGTCCGGCTTCACGCGATCGCGGTCGGCGCGGAGGCGATCTGGGGCATCGGCACGCGCGGCTCTTCGCCGGTGCTGGTTCGCTTCGACGCCGACTCCGGCACCCGGCAGCTTGTGATCCCGCTGCCAGGCCTGGCAACGGCGGTGGCGGTCAGCGACCGCGCGGTCTGGCTCGCCATCGCCGGGATCGGCGTCCAAGAGCTCGATCCGTCCACCAACTCCCCGGTCGGCGACCCGATCGCCGTCTCCCATCCGCTCTCGTTGCTGCCGGCCACCAAGGACCGGCTGTGGGTGGTCGGGCGAGCGCGAGGAGTGACGACGTTCACGAGGCTTGACCTCCACCCGTCACTGTGAAGGCTCCATCGCCGAAACCCTCCAAACAGGTCTTGTCACATTGAACACAATCCTGTAGCTTGCGAGCATGATCCGGGGTCTCGGCCGCACACTTGTCGCCGGCTACACAACGCCGCCCCACGCCGCACGCGTCGAGGGCCGTCGGCGGTGCCCGGACAGCTGATCGGGGCTTCCGGGGAGAAGTGGCGGCGTCCAGTATCCGAACCGTCCGGTCACACAACCCACACATTCGTGCCCGATGCTGAGAGCAGGGACCGGAGGAGGATGGTATGACGCACAACGAGGTTCAGGAGGGCTCGGTGGTCGATCTGCTGGCCCGCATCGCACGGGAACGCTCAGAGTTGCCGGCTGATCCGGCCGAGCAGCCGGAGGTCGTCGAGGCTGGGACGAGCGCCGAGCAGCCGATCCGCCCGCCGACGCTGCTGTTTCCCGGCGCACCGCGCCGTCGCCGGCGCTGAGAACTAGGACCTTCCGGCGCCGGGCTGATTGAGATCCGGCCGCTCCGGGTATCTCGGCCGGGTGCAGCAGAACACCTACATCTACGCCCGTCTGGGCCCGGGCGATCGCAGGGCGGTACTTCGTCTGGCGGTCTCGGGCGAGGATCAGCCGTATCCCGGCGGGGATTGTCCCACCACGCGATCGGTTGGGCCGCTGGTCATCGGCGAGGTCGAACTCGACGAGGCCGGCCATACCGTGCTGATTGCGCTCGACTCGCCACGGGCCCAAGACGAGGTGCGGGTGGCGGTGGAGGAGGGGTGGCAGCAGCCTCCGTCGGACGATCCCTGGGTCTCCCGCGTCCATGAGGTCAATGGCGGGGATCGTGAGGTCGCCGAAGCCAACGTCAACCAAGGAGAAACGGCATGACCACAGCAATCGTCATCATCGCAATTATCGTCGTCATCGCAGTCCTGATCGCAGGCGTGATGGCCAATGCGCGCCGCAAGGAGCGCGAGACCGAGGTTCGGCGCGAGGCCGCCGCAGCCCATCGGGAGGAGGCCGGCGCGCGCGACCGCGTCGCCCGTGACGCCGAGCTGGCAGCCAAGGAGCAGTCGGTGCAGGCCGAGCGGCAGCGGATCGAGGCCGAAGCACAGGCCGAGCGTGCCCAGCAGGAGCGGGCGGCGGCGGATGAGCACGCTGCCGAGGCGCG
>JAWVDZ010000044.1:0-7537 GCA_033856955.1 Gaiellales bacterium | reverse complement strand
GCTGGCACTCTCGGCGCTGCCGGGGGCGCCCGCGCTTCTGTCCGAGGTGATCGGCAATGGCCAGACGCGCCGCGTCTGGGCCGGCATCCCATGGGTGTACCTGCCCGCCCTGGCAATCGCGCTGGTGGCCGTGCGCGAGCGCGGCCGCCGGCTGGCCGCCGTGGCCGTCGCACTGGCCGCGTCGTCGATCGCCTTCCAGCGCTGGGGCGGCCTGTGGGGCGGTGGGCTGACGCTGGTCACGTCCGGCGTTGCAGTGGCGGCCACGTGCATCCTGCTGTGGCGTCTGGTGCGGCCGCAGATGACGCAGATGCGGCCGGTGGACGCCGCGCCGCTGGTGCCCGCGCTCGTGCTTGCGGCCGCGCTGCTGGCCGGCGGGCTGACCTCGCACGGCCGGGCTGCCGCATCGGCACTGCTGCACGGCGAGCCCGCCCCCGGTCTCAGGCACCGGCTGACGCCCGGGTTGATCGGGTGGATGCGCGACCACGACTCGGCGCCGTTCCCGGTCGTGCTGGCGCCGCTGCGAGCCGGGCGCGACGATCGCTTCACCGGGCTCGCATTCCAGCTGATCGGCGAGGCGGACGTCTACGCGGTCGGCCTGCCGGAGTCCCGCACGCGGGCCGAACCGCGCAGCGATCCCCTCGCCCGCCGGCGCGCCGTGGCCGCGTTCTTCGACCCGGCAGGCTCCGACGCCGCGCGGCTGTCGATCCTCGACCGCTACGGCGTCGACTACGTGATCGTGGATGTCGCCCGCACGCCGAAGTTCGCGGCGGCGATCGCCGAGCTGGCAACGCTGGCCCGGGTGTACGAGGACGGCGAGACCCGGCCCGGCTACGGTCGCTTCGAGGTGTTCCGGGTCAGCCGCTGAGGCGCCGGTAGAGCTCGAGGCACTTCGCCGTCTCGTCTGCCGCGTTCGCGCGTTCCACCACCACCGACCGGTTGCGCGCCCCGTATGCCTCACGGCGAGCCGGATCCTCCAGCAGCCGCACGATCGCGGCCGCGGTGGCTGTCGGGTCGCGCACCGGCACGATCTCGGCGCCCTCGTCCTGGTCGACCAGCTCCCGGATGCCGGCCACGTCGGACAGCACCACGGGCAGGCGCGACGCCATCGCCTCGAGCAGCGAGGTCGGCCGCCCGGAATCCGACGAGGGCACCGAGACCGCCACCGAGGCGGCGGCGAACGCGGCCGGAAGCTCGTGCTCGGCGAAGCGGCGGAAACGCGCCTGCCCGAGCACTCCCAGCGCGGCCATCCGCGCCCGCAGCCGCTCGGTCATGGGACCGTGACCCATGAACAGGAATGCCGCCTCGGGCACCTGGCGCAGCACGCCGGGCATCGCCTCGACGATCACGTCCAGGTTGTAGATCGGCTTGTGCCCCCTGGTCGATACGACGATCGGCCGGCCCTCGAGTCCCAGCTGCTCCGCAACCGCCCCGTCGTCGACGCCGGTGAACCTGTCGACGTCGACGCCCCAGCCGATCTCGTGCACCCGCTCGCGGTCGGCGCCCAGCGCCACCACCCCGTCGGCAAGCGAGCGCGAGTTGACGGTCACGGCGTCGGCATCGGCCAGCAGCCGCCCGATCTGCCTGCGCCGTCTGGCCGACCGCTGCGGGATCACGAGCACGTCCGACCCCCACGCCCCCTGCACCACCGGCCTGACGCCACTCTGGGCCGCCCAGTCTCCGTACGGCCACAGGAAGAAGCTCTGCACCAGGTGGGGATCGAACTCAGAGAACAGCGACCGCAGTCGGCGGCGGCGCCAATGGCGGCGGATGCCCAGCCGGCCGGGGATGCCGCGCCCATAGACGTCCATCACCTCGACGCCCTCGATCGTGTCGGGGAACAACGTGTAGATTTGGACGACGTGTCCGTGGTCGACCAGCCGCGCCGACCATCGCTTGGTGTGGATGCTGCGCGCTCCGGCCAGTATCGCTATCCGGAGCGGCTCGGGCACCGCAGCATCGTACCGCCGTTGCGGCTCCGCAGACGGGTGCAGGCGGCTATCGTCGTCACGTGCGCCCCACCCAGCTGCCAGCCGTGGTCACCGCCCGTTCGCTGCGGATCGTGAACCGCGCGCTCGACCGCTACGAGACGCGCGGCGTCGCGCCGGCGGCGCTCGCCCACCCCCCGATCCTGATCGTCGGCGCACCGCGCTCGGGCAGCACGCTGCTCTACCAGGCGCTCGTCCAGCGCTTCGATGTCGCGTACATCTCGAACCGCCACTGCCGCCTGAACGGCGCGCCGTCGCTGGTCGAGGCGCGGCGCGGTGCGACCCGCCATCACGCCACCTACACGTCGCACCACGGCTTCGAGCGAGGTGCGACCGCGCCCAGCGAGTGCGGCCAGTACTGGTACCGCTTCTTCCCACGCTCGCCTCACCACGTGCCGCTGGCGGCGGCCGACCCGGCGTCGATGGCCCGCCTGCGCCGGTCGGTGGCCCGTTTCACCGCGGCAGCCGGCCGCCCGGTGGTGTTCAAGAACCTCTACTGCTCCCTGCGGATGGAGCCGATCGCGCACGCACTGCCGGAGGCGCTGTTCCTGGTCATGCACCGCGACCCGATCGAGAACGCCCGCTCGCTGCTGGCGGGGCGGATGCGACGCTCGGGCGACTACGCCAGCTGGTGGTCGGCGGAGCCGCCGGGCATCGAGGAGATCCGCCGGCTGTCGCCCGCGCGCCAGGTGGTCGAGCAGGTGCGGGCGATCGAGGGCGTGATCGCCGACGCCAGGACCTCGATCGGCGACCGGCGGTTCCTCGACGTGGAGTACGCGCGGATGTGCGACGAGCCGCACGCGGTGATGGACGAGGTGGCGAGCTTCGCGGCACGGCACGGGGAGACGCTGGTGACGCGCGGCGAGATCCCCGAACGCTTCGAGCGGCCACCGGTCACCCGGCTGGCCACGGAGCTCGAGCAGGAGCTGGAGCGCGATGACGCGCCACGCTGAGTACGACCGGCTGGTCGAGACCTCCCTCCAGGGCAGCCTCTTCTGCTCGTCGTGGTGGCTCGACTCGGTCGCGCCGGGGCGCTGGCGGCCGAACGACCTGATCGAGGACGGCGCGGCCATCGCCGCCTGGCCGACCGTCGTCAGCCGCGGCCGCTTCGGCTTCGAGCACGGCGGGGCACCGCTGACGCCCTGGCTGGGCCCGCTGTTTCGGCCCGACCTGCGCCGGTCGGCCGAGGAACGCATCACCGGCCGGCTGCTCGACCGGATCGGCAGGTACGCCCAGCTCAGCGCCCGCTGCAGCCCCGCCTACGACTACTGGACGCCGCTCTACTGGAGGGGCTTCACCCAGACCACCCGCTACACCTGGCGGATCGACGATCTCTCCGACCTGGAAGCATGCTTCGGCCGGTTGCGAAGCGAGGTGCGAAGCGCAGTTCGCCGCGGCCGGCGCGATGGCCTCGAAGTGGCGGAGGGCGAGCTGAGCGACTTCCTGCCCATCCACACCGATACCCTGCGCCGGCAGGACCGGCCGGGCGAGATGGCAGGCCAGCAGGCGCTGCTTCGCCTCGACGCGACCGCCGCCGAGCGCGCCGCCCGGTCGATCCTGATCGTCCGCGACCCCGAGGGTCGTGCCATCGCCGGCGGCTACTTCGTCCACGACCAGCGCACCACCTACTACCTGCTGGGTGGCATCAGCGCGCAGTCGGACTCGCACCACGCCGTCTCGCTGATGCTCTGGACGGCGATCGAGCAGGCCGCCGCCCGCGGCACCGCATTCGACTTCGAGGGCTCGATGCTGCGCCCGGTCGAGCGGCTGGTGCGCGGATTCGGCGGCCGGCCCGCGCCGTACTCCGTCGTCCGCCACACCCCGTCGGCGTCCCTGCGCGGCGCGACGTCGATCAAGCGGACGGTCAGGAGACTGACCTCGCGGTGATCGAGCCGGGCCGCGACGGGCGGGTGCTGTGGACGTTCGAGACGCTGCGATCGGCCTGCGCAGCGGGGACGGTCGACATCAGGTCGGTCTATCCCTCGTCGGCGTTGCCGCTGTCCGAGGCGGCCTGGCGATACTTCGACGCCGGTGAGACCCTGCCGCCGCGGCTGGGAGAGGATGGGCTGCTCGACTTCGGCGACGGCATCCCCGACGTGATCGCGAGCGCGTTCTGGCATATCTCACGCTGGGAGGAGCGGTCAGGGCCGCGCGACCGCCACGGCAGGTTCGCGGCCGCGTCGGCGCTGGCCGACCCCGAGCGGCCCGCCGTGGACGCGCTGCTCGAGCGGTTCCGGCATGCCACCGGCCTCGGGCGGCGGGCGGGCTTCACCGTGGTGCTGACGCACGACATCGACGCTCCGCTGCGCTGGACGGGCCGCCGGTCGGTGATCTCCGCCGGGGCTCGCCTCAAGCACGCGGCCGGCAAACGGCAGGGCGTCGACCTCTCGGCCGAGGCGCTCGGGCTGGCCTCTCTGCCGCTGCACGCGCTTCGCAAACGCGACCCCAACTGGTCGTTCCCGCGCATACGCGAGATCGAGGCCGCCCACGGCGCGCGCTCCACCCAATTCCTGCTGGCCGGCCACCACCACCCGGCCGACGGCGACGGCGCCGCCTACGACCGCGTGCGGGTGCGGCTGGTCGACCTGCTCGCTTCACAGGGCGATGAGATCGGCCTGCATCCCAGCTACACCACGAGCGACCACCCCGCCCGGCTGGAGGACGAGAAGCGCCGGCTGGAGTCGATCACCGGCTCTCCGGTGCGAAGCGTCCGCTTCCACTTCCTGCGCCACGACGCCCATCGCTCGCTGCCCCAGCTCGATCGGCTCGGCTTCGCGCTCGACAGCAGCCAGGGCTACGCCGACCGGCCGGGCATGCGGGCGGGCTTCTCGTTCCCCTACCGGCCCTACGACATCGAGCGCGACCGGCCGCTCGACCTGGTCGAGCTGCCGCTGGCCGTGATGGACGCGACGCTGTCGGATGAGCGCTACCTCGGCCTTTCGGCCGAGGACGGCTTTCGCCGGGCGACCGCCCTGCTGGAGCGGGTCGCGGAGGCCGGCGGAACCGTCGCCCTGCTGTGGCACAACGACCGCTTCGCCGGCCCCTACGCGCGCGGCTGGGATCGGTGCTACGAGCGGCTGCTTGGCTGGGTGCGCGATCGCGGCGGGCGGCTGTGCGCCTGCGAGGACGTTCTCGCCGATCTTCCGGACGGATTGCGCCGGACGCCCGGCGCCCGTACAACTGAGGGGTGAGGGCACGACTCACAGCGCTTCTGGTGGCGGCCGCATGCACTGTCGCGGCGGCGTCGTCGGCTGGTCCGGCCGCGGCTCAGCCGATCGCCGCGGCCAACGTGTCGCCGTTCACGGGCTACCTGACGCTGATGTTCGGGCGCAGCCAGTGGGTGCAGACCGACGAGAACTGCGAGGACCTGCCCAACACGGTCGCGCTCGACCAGATCGGCGCGACGCTTCACGCCAGCGGCCTGACGGCCACCGGCACCGTGGTCGGAGATCGCACGCTCGAGACCGACATGCAGTGCCTGAACGGTTTCATCCTGTATCCGAGCTGGCAGCAGATCGCCGACCTGCGGGACACCGACGGCTGGTCGTTCATCAGCGCCGGCGCCACCTACAAGGACATGACCAAGATGACGGCCGCCCAGCAGCGGGCCGAGAGCTGTGGCTCGCTGTCGGCGCTGTCCGACCACGGGCACACCCGGGCGTGGGGCATGTTCGCCTATCCCAACAACAAGTTCACCGCCGATATCCAGGCAAACGTGGTGTCGCACTGCTTCGCCTTCGGCCGCACCTACGCCGGCGGGCGCAACCTGCGCTCGACCACGGTGGCGCCGTGGCTCCAGCGCACCAACTCGGTCAACGGCGGCGCCTGCAACAACGCCGCGCTGCCGTGCTACGACCCGGCTCCGCTGGGCGGCCGCCGGTACCGCTCGCCGGTCAACCTGGCCGGGCTGATGAAGCCGCGCGCGGATCAGTGGGACGTGATCCAGTTCTACCGGATGGTCGAGGGCAGCTACTCGAGCCCCATTGGAAGCTGGGACTGCAGCTCGGCCGACTGGCACGACCACTGGACGAACAAGCCGGAGCTGTACTGCTGGAACGACTTCCTGTACGCCACCGGCGGCATCCCGCCGAGCGTGAGGGTGGTCGACCCGGCGACCGTGGCGACCGCCTGGGGCGTCGCTCCCAGCTGAGCGGGATCTACGCAGCCTGGCTGAAGCGGACGCGGCGCTTGAGGCCGCTCTCCACCACACGCGCCAGGGCTTCGACGGCGGCCGGCATGAACTGCGATCCGGAGCAGCGGCGAAGCTCCTGCATCGCGCCCTCCACCGACATCGCCTTGCGGTACACGCGGTCCTCGGTCATGGCGTGGTAGGCATCGCAGACGGCGATCACGTAGGCGCCGCGCGGCACCTCGGTTCCGTGCAGGCCGTCCGGGTAGCCGCGGCCGTCCCACCGCTCGTGCGACGAGCGGACGAGTCCGACCACCTCCTCCATGCCCGGGATGCCGGAGATGATGTCGGCGCCGATCAGGGTGTGGCGCTTCATCACGGTGAACTCGTCGTCGGTCAGCGGGCCGGGCTTGTTCAGGATCGACTCCGGGATCCCGATCTTGCCGACGTCGTGCAGCAGCGCGCCCATCCGGGTAGCGCGCAGCTCGCGGCCGGGCAGCCCCAGCTCCTCACCCACCGCCAGTGCGAACTCGGCGATCGTCTGGGCGTGGTTGCCGGTGTAGGCATCCTTGGCCTCGAGCGCGGCGGCCAGCGCGCCAACCGTCGCCAGATGCTGCTCCTCGAGCCGCTCGGCCAGGCTGGCCGTGCCCAGCACGATGCCGGCGTGGTCGGACAGCAGCCGGCAGAACTCCATCTCGTCCTGGGTGAAGATGCGGTGACGGGTGTCGAACAGCTCGATCAGCCCGACCGCCTTTCCGCCCATCACCAGCGGTGAGAGCAGATTGGCCTGGAAGCCGTTCTCGCGGAGGAACTCCTGCTCGGCGGGGTCGCCGCCGTCGCCCAGCGTCGCCGTGGCCTCGACCTTCTCCGTGAGAACCCGCTGCGTGACCGGGTAGTCGGACAGCGGATAGTCTTCGGCCATCACGTTCAGCTGGGCCGGCGGCACGACGTGCGCCGCCCAGTCGGTGACCTTCTGGGTGGCCGGATCGTATGACGAGATCAGGCAGGCGGATGCGTCGAACAGCGTGGTCAACTGACGGGCGAACAGCGACATCGCCTCCGGCACGTCGGCCGCCGATGCCAGGGCACGGGTCGACTCGATCACTGAGATGAGATCGTCGAACCGCCGACGAGTGCTGTCGGACCTCGCACGCATACGTGTGATCAATATCGACAACGGGCGGGGGACGCCCACCCCCGTCCGGGGGAGGAGCGGCCTCGCAAGCTACCGGGCGCGGCCGTGCGGCCTGGCGCGGCGGCGCCGGCGCGGAGCGGCTGCAGCCTCTTCCGCAGCGGGTCCGTCTGCGGTGGCAACGGCCGGGGCAGCGGCGGCGGCGCGGCCCTTGGGCGGTGCCTGCTCGGCGCCCCGCAGTTCCTGCCGCCGGTGCGCGAACTGGGGCTCACGCTCGAGCAGTATCGCCAG
>JAWVDZ010000043.1:0-3890 GCA_033856955.1 Gaiellales bacterium | reverse complement strand
GTCCAGCAGCCGGTCGGCGTCGTCCTTCATCCTCACCAACCTGATCACGTCGACCAGCCCCTGGATGCGCGCAACGGGTGACAGATCGGGGCCTCGGGGGGTCTTCGCGGGAGCTGCGTTCGGGCGGCTTGCGGCGGGGTTTTCGAGCACGATCCTGGCAGCTTGGATGACCTGCGGATCGAACTGCGTGCCCGACATCGCCTCCAGCTCCTGAAGCGCCGCGTAGCGGGTGATCGCACTGCTGTAGGAGCGGTCGCTGGTCATCGCGTCGAAGGCGTCGCAGACCGCGATGATCCTCGCTCCGAGCGAGATCTCGTCGCCGCACAGACCGTCCGGGTACCCGCCGCCGTCAATTCGCTCGTGCGTTGAGCGCACCATCGCAGCGACGCTGGCGAGGGCGGGAGCTGCGTTGAGAATCGCCTCGCCCGTGATGGTGTGCCGGTGCATCACCTCCCACTCGGACTTGTCGAGCGGACCCTGCTTGTCGAGGATCGATCGGGGGATCACAACCTTGCCGATGTCGTGCAGGTCGGCAGCCAGCACCAGGTCGTCGATCGCGTCTCGCTCGACACCCAGCTGCTCGGCGACCGAGCGAGCCAGCTCGCCCACCCAGCCGGAGTGGGGACGCAGGTCGGGCGCATGCTGATCGAGGACTGCGAACAGCAGGTCACGGGCCTGGCGCTTGGTGGATGTTCGGCGATCGTCCTTCTGGGCATACATGCGCTGATCGACTATGCGAAGCGCCGACGCCGCGTCGCGCGCCTCACGCGGCAGCAGCGCGAAGCCACAGGACGAACGGATCGACCCGTGCTCGTCCGTCAGCGCGGCCAGCGCGGATGCCAGCGCACTCTCCAGCTCGGCCGGCGACCCATGCAGCAGCAGGCAGAACTCGTCGCCGCCGATTCGGTACGCCGTCGCCGATCCTTCGAACGTCGCCGCCAAGCGGGCGCCGAGGCGAGCAAGCAACGCGTCGCCGGCGGGATGACCGTGGGTGTCGTTATACGACTTGAAACCGTCCAGATCGAACATTGCCAGGACGGACGGTGACCGGTCGGTTCCCACGTCGATCGCGCGCTCCAGATCCGCGAGCAGCCGCCGTCGATTGCCAAGGCCCGTGAGGTCGTCGGTGTGAGCGAGCCGGCGCGATACCTCAACCCCTGTTCGGAGCCGGCCGATCCAGGTATACAACAGGGCCGCCGAACCGAACCCGAAGGTCGCGACCGTCAATATTCGCATCACCGTGCCACCGTCCAGGGATAGCGCCGCAACGGCCGCGCCAACCAGCACGAGCAGTGGAACACGGAGCCGGTCGGGGCCGGCCACCTCCTGAAACCGCCAAGACATGCCCCTATCATCGGCAGCGCGGCCAAATCCCCCCATGTTGGGGTCGATCGACGTCAGCCACCGTCAGCCTGCAGCACCTCCGGCTCGTGCGCAGGCGGAGGCGGCGTCCAGGCGAAGTGGCAGGCGGCGAGATGGCCGGCAGCCGCCTCGCCCGGGTGGAGACGGGGATCGTCGCTGTGGCAGATCGACTGGGCGATCGGGCAGCGCGGGTGGAACCGGCAGCCGCTGGGCGGGTTGATCGGGCTGGGCGGATCGCCGACCACGGCCGGCGCCTCGGAGATGCGTCCCGGAACCAGGCGCGGCACGGCCTTCAGAAGCCCCTGGGTGTAGGGGTGGCGAGCATTCGCAAACAGCTCGGCCGTGGGCGCGGTCTCGACGATGCGGCCCAGGTACATCACCGCCACGCGGTCGCAGACGTGGCGCACGACGGCCATGTTGTGGGCGATGAAGAGCGTCGTCAGGTCGAGCTTCTGGCGCAGCTCGTCGAGCAGATTCAGCACCGTTGCCTGAACCGACACGTCAAGCGCCGAGACCGGCTCGTCGGCGATCAGCAGATCCGGCTCGAGCGCCAGCGCGCGGGCGATCGAGACGCGCTGGCGCTGGCCGCCCGAGAACTGGCGGGGGTGGGCGTCGAGCGCGCGCGGCCCCAGCCCGACCATGTCCACCAGCTCGCGGCAGCGTGCGTCGACGCCGGCCTTGGGCACCATCCGGTGCACGCGCAGCAGCTCGCTCAGCGTCTGGCGCACCGTCATGCGTGGGTTCAGCGACGCGTACGGATCCTGGAACACCATCTGGATGTGCCGCCGCTGCGAGCGCTCGCGCCGTGCCGGCAGCGGCTCGCCACGCCAGGCGATCTCACCGGCGGTGGGCTTGTACAGCCCGACGATGCAGCGACCCAGCGTGGACTTGCCGCAGCCCGATTCGCCGACCAGTCCCAGCGCCTCGCCGCGCGCGATCGAGAGGTCGACGCCGGCCACCGCCTGCAGCCGGTCGGCCGGCTGCCGCCGTATGCGACGCGCGACCGAGTCGGCGACGATGAAGTCCATCTCGAGTCCGCGCACCTCGAGCAGCGGCTCAGCCATCGGCGATCACCGGCTGTGCCAGCACCGCCCGGGCGGCGTCCTCGGGATGGATGCAGGCCGTTTGGCGGCCGCGACCGATCGCATACAGCGGCTTGTCTCCGGTCAGGCAGTCGTCCTGCGCAAACCCGCAGCGCGGGGCGAAGCGGCATCCCGGCGGCGGCGAGACGAGATCCGGCGGCGCGCCCGGGATCGACTCCAGCGAGTCGCGCACCACATCAAAGTCGGGCACCGAGCGCAGCAGCCCCAAGGTGTAGGGGTGGCGCGGCTCGTGGAATACGTCGTGCACGCTGCCGGTCTCGATCACCTCGCCGGCGTACATCACCGCCAGCGACTGGCACGTCTGCGCGACCACGGCCAGGTCGTGTGTGACGAAGACCAGGCTCATGCCGAAGTCCCGCTGCAGGCCCAAGAGCAGCTTCAGGATCTGATCCTGGATCGTCACGTCGAGCGCGGTCGTGGGCTCGTCGCAGAGGATCAGCCGGGGCTCGCAGGAGAGCGCGATCGCGATCATCACGCGCTGGCGCATGCCACCCGACAGCTCGTGCGGGTATGCCTCGGCGCGGCGGGCCGGGTCGGGGATGCCGACCAGGCGCATCAGCTCGAGCGCGCGCGCCCGTGCCTTGGAGCGGCCGTAGCCGAGATGCGCGTGGGGCGCCTCGGCGACCTGCAGGCCCACCCGCATCACCGGGTTGAGCGCGGTCATCGGCTCCTGGAAGATCATGGCGATGCCCTTGCCGCGCAGGTCTCGCAGCCGCGAGCGGGACATCGTGACCAGGTCCTGGCCCTCGAACAGCACCTGCCCCGACGTGATGTGGGCCGGCCGCGGCAGCAGGCCAAGGATCGCGCGCAGCGTCATCGTCTTGCCGCATCCCGACTCGCCCACCAGGCCCATCGACTCGCCGGGGCGGACGCTGAACGACGCCCCGTCCACCGCCCGTACGGTTCCGCGGCTGAGCGGGATCCGCACGTGCAGGTCGCGCACGTCCAGGATGCTCTCGGCGGCGCTCATTCCGGCCGCATCAGGTCGGCGAACCCGTCCGCCAGCAGCGACAGCCCAAGGCCGGTGACGACCACGGCCAGCCCGGGCACCGTCGAGAGCGCCCAGCGGGTGGTGATGAAGTTCTGGCCGTCCGCGATCATCGTGCCCCAGTCCGGCGTCGGTGGCTGGATGCCGAGTCCGATGTAGCCCAGCGTGACGATTGCCGCCAGCGACAGCACGATGTCGGACATCGAGAAGATCACCGACTGCATGATCACGTTGGGCAACAGGTGGCGGACGATGATGCGGGCGTCGCTGAGGCCGGCGATGCGCGCCGCCTCGACGTACTCGCGCCGCTTGGCGACAAGGATCTCTGCCCTGATGATGCGCGTGTAGGAGACCCAGCCGACCATCGTGATGGCGATGTAGATGCTGCGCTCGCCCGGCCCCAGCACGAACAGGATGGCGCTGATCAGCACGTAGAA
>JAWVDZ010000042.1:0-2521 GCA_033856955.1 Gaiellales bacterium | reverse complement strand
ACCATCGCCGCGCTGCTGTACGCGTTGTGGGTGCGAGCCGGGCGGCCGGGGGGCGTGTCGGAGGCGGAGCGTCTGGCCGAGCAAGAGTTGGCCACGCCTCCATAGCCGCCACCGCCCGCGAGCGCGTAGGATATCGGGGGAAATTCGATTTCCCCTGCTTCTGTTTCAAACGAGAGGAGTCCTGAATGGCAACGGTTGCTCCTGAGTCGGCCATGGCCGGGCTCGACCCGATGTTCCAGCCCGACTGGTTTTTCACCGACGAGCAGCTGCGCCTGCTTGAGCGGCTGAAGGAGATCTGCGAGGAGACGATCAGGCCGCTCGCGGCCGACCACGACCGCACCCTCACCTTCCCCCGAAAGAGCCTCGAGGCGCTCGCGCCGGACGGCTTCCTCGGCCTGATGCTGCCCAAGGAGTGGGGCGGCCTCGGTCAGAACCACGTCATGTACGCCGCGGTCACCGAGACGATCGCCCGCCACGGCGACGCCTCCTGTGCGATGTGCTACGTGATGCACATCGGCGCCATCCAGGCGCTCAAGCTGCGCGCGACCGAGTACACGATCGAGAAGTACCTGAAGAAGGTCAAGGACGGCCTGATCGGGACGCTCTCCTACTCCGATCCCGAGACCGGGTCCCACTTCTGGTACCCGATCGCCTCGGGCGCCCGCCAGGTGGACGGCGGCTACGAGGTGCTGAAGAAGGCGTCGTGGACGACATCGGCCGGGTTCGCGGACTTCTACGTCCTGCAGACGACGTCGCCCGAGTACAACGGCGACTACTCGAACCTATCGGTGTTCGTCGTCGACAAGGACGAGATCGAGGCGAAGCCGCAGGAGTGGGACGCGATGGGCCTGCGCGGCAACCAGTCGGGCACGCTGCTCCTGGACTGGAAGTTCGTGCCCGCAGAACAGCTGGTCGGCCCGATCGGCGACGGCGCCAACTCAAACGACGAGGCGGTCGACCCCTACTTCCTGATCGGCTCGTCGGGATGCTGGAACGGCATCTCGCTGGGGGCAATCGACATCGCGATCCGCCACACGACGGTCAAGAAGCACAAGGACGTCGGCATGCGGGTGTGCGACTACCCGACCATCCAGGACGCCGTCGGCGAGGCGATCATGGACACCAATGCCTCGCGCTGCATGCTGTACTCGGTCGCGCACGCGCTGGACAACGTCACCGACGGGGCGCAGACCAACCCTCCGATCGGCGATCTGGCGCGCGGGAACTACCTCCACTGGCTGTGGCAGGTCAAGTTCATGGCCGCCAAGAACGTCGCCCACGTGGTGGACAAGATGCTCCACTGCTGCGGCGGCACCGGCTACAAGAAGGAGCCGCTACAGCTCGAGCGCTACCTGCGTGACGGCAAGGCGGGCTGGGTGATGGGGCCGACCAACGAGGTGCTGCGCCAGTTCGTCGGCAAGACCGCCCTGCTCGGCATGGAATCGCTCGACTACTGGAACGTCTCCATCAACGAGCGCGCGCTGAACAACGAGCTGAAGAAGTTCTCGCCGGAGCAGAAGCGGGAGCTGGCCGAGCGTCTGGTCACCGAGGCCGGCAGCACCGAGTAGACACGCGGGCGGGGCTGCGGGCGTTCTCGCCAGCGGCCCCGCCTAAACGGCTCCCCTGTGCGGCCGATGAACGGGCCGTCCCCATCCTCAGGAGCCGCCGCCGATGTCCGATCCCGTGCACGTCCTCGTCGTTCGTGCAGCCGGCCTGCCCTGGGCGCTGCCGATGGACGGCGTCGAGCAGACGTTCGGAATGCTCGGCCGCAGGATCCACGACGTGGCCGGCGTTCCCCTGCTGATCTTCCGCGGCCAGTCGCTGGAGCTGCTCGACTTGGCGTCCGCGCTCGGCCAGCCCTGCGACGGCGAGCCACCCGAGGCGGCCGTGATCGTCTGGGCGGGCGGCCGGCGCCACGCCTTCAGCGTGCAGGAGCTGGTCGGTCAGCTGGTGCTCGAGCGAAGCCCGCTGCCGAGCTTCGTTCGCAGCCGCTTCTGCTCCGGCGCCGTGATCGACGCCTCGGACGAGATCATCCCGGTGCTCGAGCCAGGCGTGGTGGCGGGGGCATGGGACGCCGCCGGCGACCGCAGCTTCGGGTTCACCGAGATCCAGCAGAGCGCGCTGCTGGAGATCGCCAACATCGGCAGCGGCAACGCCGCGACGGCGCTCTCGCAGATGCTGGGAAAGCCGGTCGAGGTGCACTACGCCGAGGCGCTGCTGGCGACGCTGGCGGAGGCGGCCGACCGCGCCGGCGCCTCAGCATCGCAGTCCGCCGTGGTCGACACGCCGGTGGCCGGCGACGGCGGCAAGGTGCTGCTGCTGTTCCCCGAGGGAGCCGGAGACCAGCTGTGCGAGCTGTTCGGCACGTCGCTGAAGGACGAGATGGGCCGCTCAACGCTGAGCGAGGTTGGCAACATCCTGGCCAGTTCGTACCTGAACGCGATCGTCGAGATGACGGGGCTCGCACTCGAGCCCGCGCCGCCGGAGATCGAGATCGACCTGCTCGGCCTCGTCGTCGAGC
>JAWVDZ010000041.1:0-5181 GCA_033856955.1 Gaiellales bacterium | reverse complement strand
CGCGAAGTCGCAACAGATCTGTGGACCCTGCGCGGGGAGTGTTTGACTCCAATAGTTCATGAGCGCGGCGTGCGAGGGTTGTGAGGTGTTTGTTACGGATCCTGGGAACCCGTCAACTGTTGGTAGGATGGCGGCGCGCGGCGGGGGACTGCGGTTGCCGCGCTGGGACCCAGACCATGACGTACCGCTCTGTCCGTGACCCACGCCGCTTGACTGTCCGCGCCGCCGCGGTACTGCTCTTGGCAACCCTCGTTCTCGCGCTACCGGCGACCGCACATGCTGTCGACGGGCCTCGCTTCCTGCTCGTCGCCACGCCGAACGGCGCCGCGGTCCACGCCCGGCCGGATGGCCGCGTAATCACAAGCGTCCCCGGCAGCACCCCGCTCGGCACCACCACCTGGCTGTGGGTGACGGCGATCACGCCCGGCGGACGCTGGGGGCGCGTCGTCCTGCCGCTTCGGCCCAACGGCACCAGCGGCTGGATCGACCTGCGCGGGCTCTCGCTCGCCCGCACCAGCACGTGGATCCGCGCCAGCCTCAACGAGCGCAGCCTGTGGCTGATGCGCGGCCGGCGCCCGTTGGCCACGTACGCAGCCGCGATCGGCGCGCCCGACACGCCCACCCCCACCGGCCGCTTCAGCGTCACCGATCGGGTGCTGACCGGGGACCCGTACGGCCCGTTCGGCTGGTACGCCTTCGGCCTCTCCGGGCATCAGCCGAACCTGCCGCCGAGCTGGGCTGGCGGTGACCAGCTCGCCATCCACGGCACCAACGATCCCGGCTCGATCGGCACTCCCGCATCGCACGGTTGCCTGCGCGTCACCGCCTCAGCGCTGACCCGGCTGCGGACGGCGCTCGCCCTCGGAACGCCGGTCGTGATCATGCCAACACGGGCCGCCGCGATGCGCTCGGCGATCGCCGCATCGCTGCCGCGGATACGGATGCACCACCGCCACCCCGTGCACCGCCACCCCGTGCACCGCCACCCGCCGCCGGCCACCGTTCCGCCGGCCATGGCCGAGCTGCGGCTTCCCCACTCGACCCGCCGGCTGACCCGCATCCTGGCCGGACCCGTGGCGCCGGAGCTGGCCGCAACGCCGCCGGGCGTGATTCTTCGCCTGCGCACCGGACCGCGGCGGACGCCGACACTCAGCCCGCGGCTGGACGCGACGGCGGCACCCACCAGGATCTTGCAGCGTCCACCGCTGCTTCGGCCGGTTCCCGGCGCAGGCAGATCGCCGCCCCGCGCGCCGCCGCGCTACCCGGGGTCGGGCAGGTCGGCGTAGTAGCCGGCCAGCCCGTCCCACGCGGCCCGCTCGCTCCAGCCCAGCGCCGCGCCGTCCAGCTGATCACGGTTGATCCGCACCGCCGGCTCCCCCCACTCGCTCTGCTCGGCCACCTCGAGCGGCGTCACCATGCCCAGCCGTGCTCCGATCTCGTCGCCGAACCGGCGCGCGAAATCCGCCTGGGACTCCCGGTACCCACTCGGCCCCAGCGAGCCCACCCAGCCGCCGTCCGGCAACCGCTGCGCGAAGTCGGCATACGCCCGCGCCAGCAGCGAGACGTGGATGTTGTCGCGAACGTAGTCCGGCGTCCGCACGACCGCCCGCTCGCCCCGCCGCCACGCCCGCACGAGTCCGGTGGTGAAGCGCTCCTCCTCGTTCGGGCCGAACGGGTTGGCGATCACGAACTTGCCGAACGACGCCCCCTGCAACTGACACTGGTAGCGGAACGTCTCGGCGGTGAAGGCCTTCGACAGTCCGTAGGGCGAGAACGCGCGCAGCGTGGCATCGCCCTCGCCTTCGCCCGGCTCGAAGACGCTGCCCGTCACCAGCACGCGCGGGAAGCGGCGGACGACGTCGCCGGCCGATCGCGTGTTTGCCGCCAGCGCCGCCGCCACGTCGAACTCGGGCGAGCGGTGGTCGGTCACGTCGGCTCCGTGCACGCACAGCAGATCCCAGTCACACGACCGGGTCAGGTCGAGGAACCTGGCGTCGCCGAAGCCCAGGCCGTGGATTCGCTCGCAGCCTCCGTCCAGCAGCTCGACCCGCCGCCCGCGCGCACCCTCGTAGCCCTCCGACCGGAACGTCGCCGTCACCTCGTGTCCGGCCGCAGCCAGCTCGCGGGCGAACCAGCAGCCCGTGAACGAGCTCGCGCCTGTGAGTAGGATCCTCATGCCGCGCGGGGCGATGACAGCAGGTGCATGCGCGAGGACAGCGTCCGCAGCCGCACGAACCGTGCGCCCTGGAAGTCGGCGGCGGCGAAGCCGTGGCGCAGGTAGCGATCGTGCAGCTCGCGCATGCCGCTCTCGAGCGTGTACTCCAGCCGGAAGTCCGGCAGCACCCTGCCCAGCAGGTCGAAGTTGACGCGGTAGTCGCGCGGGTCGGCGCCGACCTCGCCGGTGTAGGCGATGCGAGCCTCGGGCAGCAGCAGCTTGACCTGATCGGCGACGTCTCGCACCTGGTAGTTCTCGCTGTTACCTCCGATGTTGACGGCCAGGTTGTGCAGCGCCTCGCGCGGAGCGTCGAGGCAGGCCACAAAGGCCGCGGCGATGTCGCGGCAGTGGGTCAGCGGCCGGCAGGGCGAGCCGTCGCTCATGATCCGGATCTCGCCCAGCGCGTGCGCGCAGGCCAGCAGGTTGTTCACCACCAGGTCGATACGAAGCGCCGGCGAGTTTCCGTAGGCGGTCGCGTTTCGCAGGTAGGTGGGCGAGAACGCGTCGTCGGCCAGCCCGCGCACCGCGGCCTCAGTCTCGATCTTCGACCGCGCGTAGGCGGTGAGCGGGTTCAGCGCAGCGTCCTCGTCCAGGTCGAGCGTCTCGCCCTTGCCGTACACCGAACAGCTGCCCGAGAACAGGAACCGCGGCACGGCGGCCCGCTTGCACAGCTCCGCCAGTCGGATCGAGGCGTCGCGGTTGACCGACAGCGTCAGCCCCTCGTCCATGTCGCCCATCGGGTCGTTCGAGATCGCTGCCAGGTGGCAGACGGCATCGTGACCCTCCACGTCGCGCGGTCCGATGGTGCGAACGTCAGCGATCAGCTCGACGTCCGGGGAGACCGGCCGTTCCCACTCGCAGCCGTGGAACAGGCCGAGATCGACGCCGGTCACCATGTGGCCGTGCTGCTTCAGCAGGTCGACCAGGTGGGTGCCAATGTAGCCCTTGTGACCGGTGACGAGAACTCTCATGGTTTCAGACTGCAGGAGGACGGCCGAGGCCGAAGTCACGCTCGGCCTGGTCGGCGATGTAGCGGGCGATCGCCAGCGACGAGGTCGCTCCCGGCGACGGCGCGTTTCGCACATGCAGGGCACGCTCGCTGTGGGAGAACACGAAGTCGTCCACCAGCCGGCCGTCGCGGCCGACCGCCTGCGCCCGCACCCCGGCCGGGCCGGGCAGCACGTCGGTGGAGCGAAGCTCGGGCACGTAGCGGGCGGCATCGGCGACGAAGCTGCCGAACGGCAGCACGTGGCGAAGCTCGTCCAGCCCGGTGCGCCAGAAGCGGCGGGCCATCCGGTAGGTGCCGGGCCAGGTCAGCGTCGAGGCGACGTCGGCGGGCGCGAAGCTCCGCATCCGGTAGGCGTCGCGGGCGGCGGCCAGCAGCGCGGTCGGGCCGACCAGAACGTCGCCGCTGACGTGCTTGGTCAGGTGTACGCCCAGGAACGGCAGCTCCGGGTCGGGCACGGGATAGATCAGGCCACGGACGAGGTGGCGCCGCTCCGGGCGAAGGCGAAGGTAGGCGCCGCGAAACGGCACGATCCGCGGGTCGGCGCTGCCGCCGGCCATCACGGCGAGCCGATCGGACCATGCGCCGGCGCAGAACAGGGCGTGGCGGGCGCGCGTCTCGCCGCGCGAGTGCACGAGCCGCAGACGCCCGGCGCCGGGCCACACGCCCGTCACCTGGCAGCCGGTCGTGATCGCCCCGCCCGCCGCCTCGACGTCCGCCGCGTACGCCGATGCGACCCGGGCGAAGTCCACGATTCCGGTCTGGGGCGAGTGCAGCGCGGCCACACCGGCGGCGTGCGGCTCGATCTCGGCCAGCTCGTCGCGGTCGATCCGGCGCAGGCCGGGGACCCCGTTCGCGCGGCCGCGTCGCTCCAGCTCCTCCAGCCGGGGAAGCTCGGCATCGCCGGTGGCGACGATCACCTTGCCGCAGCGGATTGCCGGGATGCCACGCGCGTCGCAGTACTCGAACAGCTCGCGCGCACCGGCCACGCACAGCTCGGCCTTCAGTGAGCCGGGCTGGTAGTAGACGCCCTGGTGGATGACGCCCGAGTTGTGACCGGTCTGGTGGGTCGCGATCGCGCCCTCGCGCTCCAGCACCTGGAGGTCGAGGTCGGGAAACCGCGCCAGCAGCTCGCGCGCCGTCGCCAGGCCGAGGATGCCGCCGCCGACGACGGCGAGGTCGCACTCGCCGCGGGGGCCGCTCATCCGTGCCTCAGCGACCAGTCGTACGGGACGCGGTCGGAGAACGGATCGAGACGAGAGATCTCGCCCGGATCATGCAGGTGGCTGGCGCAGTTCGCGATCATCGCCGGCGCCGCGCCGATGCCCTTGACGCCGTTCCAGAGCATGGGCGGGATCCGCACCATGACGTAGTTCTGATCGCCGACGAACAGCTCCTGGAGCTTTCCTTTCGTCTGCGAGCGCTCGCGGTCGTCGTACAGCACGAGCTTCACCATACCGGCCACGCAGGCGTAGTTGAGCGTCATCTCGCGATGGATGTGCCAGCCCTTGATCGCCCCCGGGTTGATGGTCGAGAAGTAGATCTCGCCGAAGCCCTGGAAGTGCTCGGCATCGGCGCGCAGCATGTGCATCACCGAGCCGCGCTCGTCGACGATCCGCCGCAGCGGGAACACCTCGACGCCGTCGATCACGCCGCCCGCTCCTGCGCGGCGGCCCGCAGCGCCGCCTCGGGGCTGAGGCCGGCGTCGGCCGCGCGCCGGCCCAGGCTGACAGCCCGCGCAGCAGCTCGACGTCGCGCAGCGTGTCGGCGCACTGCCAGTAGCCCTCGTGGTGGTACACCGCCAGCTCACCGTCGCCGGCCAGCCGTTCCAGCGGCTCGTGCTCGAGCACGCAGGCGGGATCAGGCGACAGCCGCCCGAAGACGCTGCGGTCGAGACGAAGAATCCGCCGTTGATCCAGCCCGTGTCGGTCGGCTTCTCGGCGAACTGCCGCACCCAGCG
>JAWVDZ010000040.1:0-3474 GCA_033856955.1 Gaiellales bacterium | reverse complement strand
CTCAGGAGCTCGTCGTTCCCCTCCAACGACTCGCGAATGGCGTGAGATGACCTTCCGGACCATGGATTGCGACAGACCCGGGGCTATGGGCGTTGCGGACCGGCACCAGCGCCCGCGGACAGCGACGCTCCATCGGCTCGTCTCGCGCGGGGAGGTTTCGGATGCAGTCGAGGACGTGGGTTGTCCGGCGTCCAGTCGAGAGCTCGACGCACGAGCGAGCGAGGCAGCGTCCCGACTGGCCCCGCGTCAGCCGTGAGGCGTGATCCGCGCTGTGGATGATGGGGGCGATGAGCCCGGTGCAGGCAACCTTCCGCATCCCGACGAAGCGCCGGAAGCTGTGTGCCAGCGTGTCATTCATCGCGTGGCTGGACGACGGGCGACCCGATGCAGGGGTCAAATACATCAAACAGGGAAAGGTCAGCAGCTAGTCGCTCATGGACGTTGAGGATCCCGCACCAGGGCACCTTGGGATCTCGTGGGAGGCAGCTTCGCTGCAGGCTGCGCGCTACGTATCCGACGCGCAGCGTCGAGCGACGCGGTGGGGTTGGAGTTCTCTCGCGGGGGCGCTCGAACGCTACGAGCCGCAATGGGAGGCGCGATCAGGGCAACGCCCAGGCGCTGCGAAGCTCACTGAGACACCGCGGCGTCCAGCAAAGCAACGGCACTACGGGCTGGAGGAAGACGGGCGGGTAGCCGTGGTCTTTGAATACCGGTCGACCCTCGATGCCCCAAACGCGGTCGCAGTCAACCACTCCGCCGCTGGCGGCGAGGTACAGCTTCGCTACGAGGGTGGGCCGGGGAAATGGGAGCTCTCAGCGCTCAGCCTCGCCGAGCGGGACTCGGCTGGGCGCATCGTCGGGGTCCGAACCTGGATGATGACCCTAGGGTCGCTCGGCTGCGTAAGCGAGCGATATGTGTTCGCCAACACTGGCGTGACCACAGCGGACATCGAACGGCGGCTTCCCTACGCCGACTCGCCGGAGCACTGGCGGCTCGAGTTTCACTACGACGAGGTGGGTGAGCTCTTGGGTATCGACCGGCTTGACGACGAGGGATCGTCGGTGATCTATCGATCGGCACGCGCCAGCCAGGTACGCGAGGCAGAGCGATATCTCACGGGCGCAATTGGCGGACTGGCCGTCGGATGGGCGCGCCGTCAGCAGGACTCCCCATCCGCTTATGCCCTCGCCGTTGTGTATGACCCGAATGCTTCGCGGCCACTACCGCCGGCGTTAGCGCTCGGCACTGCCATTGATCTCCAAAGGTTAAGCGGAATCGAACGGTGGCGGGCACCCGAGTTTGCCGTCTTTGACCCTGAGCCAGACGAGTTCTTGTCGGATGACCGGTTCGCTGATGCGTGCGCGATCGTCAACGTGGACATTCAGTCGACCATGGATCGCGGCCGCCCGAAAGCACTGGCCGAGAGCTGGGCGAAACAACTGCGGAACATTGACTGGAACACAGAACTCGGTTCTTCCGGCGGGGCGATCGCGGTGTACGCCATGGAACTCGAATGCGACGATCTCGATGCCGCAGTCGATCGTCTGATTGATGCGCCAACGAGAGCTCGCGTTGAATCGGAGTGAGGCGATTACCGCCCTGCAGGCGGCGGGTACAGGATGCATTCGAGGTCCTCGACCTGGCTGTTCAACCGCTCGTTCTGTGCTCTAAGGGGGTTGCGCATCCTTGCGGGTGCCATGAGGCCCGGGCACGGGCCACGACGTCGCCGCCGGAGAGCACGCGTGCCGGATACTCGCCCCGACGGCGCCGGGCGGCTCGACGGGCCTTAGGGCCCGCTTCGTGTGGCGGTGCGCTCGCGGGTGGCGAGCACGAGCAGCGGGAGGTTGATCACGAACACCCAGCCGGGCGCACCGCTCGCGACGCCGATCGCGGCGGCGACGTTGCCACAGCACCAGATGATCATGAACTTGGCGTTGCGCGGCGCCGCCGGGACGGCGCGGTCCATCGTTTGGCCGGCCTCGGCGTCGTCGGCGCGCTGCTGGTATTCCCAACGCGCCCGGGCGTTGAGCTCGCTCGCCCAGCGCCAGTAGGCCGCACCGACGAGCACGAGCAGGACGATGCCCGAAACCACGAGGGCAACCGAATGCAGGCCGAACCCCGCGATGATCTCCAAGACCAGCGCAGTGATCAGTACCCCGGCAATGTGGGCCCAGCGCCGCGTCACACGCAAGAGTTCGGGCGACGCCTCGCTCCAGGCGACCGCGAGAGAGGGCTTCTGGCTCATCGGCGGCGGATCCGCCGGGAGCGTGGTGGAGCGCGAAGCTGCTCCCACAGAAGGATCGTCCCCACGAGGAGACTCGAGGATCCGGCGATCGCCAACGAGACGCGGAGCCCATACGGGTTCACGAGGTTTGCAACGGCACCCATCGCCGTCCCGACTGAGAGGAAGATCGCCGCGCGGCGAGGTCTTGAGCCGCGGAATAGCAGCGGCGTAGGTCCCCGGTAGTCCTCGGGATTCTTTGACGGCCAGCTCACGACGACGGAAGCTAGTCGCGGCCGCAGACGATGACAATCCCAGTACGTCCGGCGACGTTCGGACCAGGGGCGCTAGCCATTTGTGGCTGTCAGGCGGACCTCCGCGCCCTGCGGCGCAGAGTCCAGCCGATGCCCAGGGTGATGCCGGCGATCGCAAGACCAGAGGGCCAATAGATCGCGGGGTTCGAGCCGCGAGGTCCAAGCCAGAGGACGTTGATCGTCGTCCATGCCCCCCAGAGGAAGGCCACGAACAAGGCCGCCGTCATGACCCACCTCCAGATCGCCATGACGGGAGCGTAGGAGGCCGGCACTGCCGAGTCCAGGCGGGTATCGCTCAGGACAAACGAGGGCAGGCCGTCGAGCGGCCGCGGGACTCTGTACGCGGGTGTCTCGTCGAGTTCCTTTGATGGGCCGTGATGGAGGCCCGGGCAGTTACTTGCGCCCGGTGCGGGTGTACGTTCGCGGCGTGCGATGGATTGTCGGGATTGTCGGAGGGACTGCCGCTGCAGTGGCGACATACGCCGTCATCGTCGCGGCGTTGCTCGTGTTAGGCGGAACCGAATGTGACAAAGGGCAGTGCAACGCCGTTGGAGCGTTCGGCGCCAACCACAGCTCCGTGTTGTTTGCGGCAGCGGTCGCACTTTCGCTCGCCGCGGGAGCGATCGTTGGCGGACGCATTGTCCGGCGGCAACGGCGTGCGACGCGTCGCGCACGGGCGTGAGGATGCCGCCCGGCTCTGTTAGACCTCGAGATTCGTCGCGTGGCTCGCGCAGCGCCTGAGACAGCCCGCGAGTCGCGGACGCTAGGCGGCTAGTCAGCGCGACCCACAATGAGATCGCGGCGGAAGGGGCGAGCGCGACACCAAGGAACCTCACGCTTCTGACGAAACCGGAAGGCGTCAGCTCGGGGCACTATGCGGACGATGCCGCGGTGGCGAGCTGGCGGCGGTTATGGCTTGTTGTAGTTGTCGGCGACGTC
>JAWVDZ010000039.1:0-3579 GCA_033856955.1 Gaiellales bacterium | reverse complement strand
GCCCGAATTATTGGAGTCAAAGCACTGTCGTGGTGGGTTGACGAGTTTGGAACGCGGCTGTGACGGGTGCCAGGGGGCCGCCGGTACACTTCGAGCATGGCTGTTGCAGAGACTCGGACGCCGCTCGATCTCGCCCGTGTGCGGGCGGATTTCCCGATCCTGGCCCGCCCCGTGCACGGAAAGCGGCTGGTGTTCCTTGACTCGGCAGCCTCGTCGCAGAAGCCTCGCCAGGTGATCGATACGCTGGTCGACGTCTACGAGACGTCGTACGCCAACGTCCACCGCGGCGTCTACCACCTAGGCTCCGTCGCAACCGAGCGCTACGAGGGCGCGCGCGACATCATGGCTCGCTTCGTGAACGCCAACGACCGCCGCGAGGTGATCTTCGTACGCGAGGCGACCGAGGCCCTCAACCTGGTCGCATACGCCTACGGGCGCGCCTTCGTCAAGGAGGGCGACGCGATCGTCGCCACCGAGATGGAGCACCACTCCAACATGGTGCCCTGGCAGGTGCTGGCCCAGCAGACCGGCGCCACGCTGCACTACCTGCGCCTGGCCGACGACGGCAGCCTCGACCCCGAGTCGCTCGACCGCATCGCGCAGGTCGAGAACATCCGCCTGGTCGCCGCCACGCACGTCTCGAACTCGCTCGGCACGATCAACGACATCCCGGCGCTGGCCCGCTGGACGCACGAGCGTGGCGCGGTGCTGGTGGTCGACGGCGCCCAGGCCGCGCCCCACCGGCGCGTCGACGTGCAGGCGCTCGGCTGTGACTTCTACGCCATCTCGGGCCACAAGATGTGCGGCCCCGGCGCCGGCATCCTGTGGGGCCGGGCGGCGCTGCTCGAGCGGATGCCGCCCTTCCTGACCGGCGGTGAGATGATCCGCAAGGTCGAACTCGAGCGCACAAGCTGGAACGAGCTGCCCTGGAAGTTCGAGGCCGGCACCCCGGCCATCGCCGAGTCGATCGCGCTGGGCGCCGCCGCCGAGTACCTGGAGGCGATCGGCATGGATGCGATCGAGGCGCATGAGCAGGCGCTGACCGAGTACGCATACGGCGTGCTCTCGGGCATCGACGGCGTCACCCAGTACGGCCCCAAGCCGCCCAACCGGGCCGGCATCCTCAGCTTCAACGTCGGCGACGTGCACCCCCACGACGTCGCCCAGGTGCTCGACTCCGAGGGCATCGCCGTCCGCGCCGGCCACCACTGCACGCAGCCGCTGATGCGCCGCTTCGGCCTCGCCGCGACCACGCGCGCAAGCGTCTACATCTACAACGGGCAGGACGACATCGACGCCCTGGCCGAGGGGATCGAGAAGGTCAAGCGCACGTTCGCCGGGTAGATCGCTCCGCCATCTACACTTCTCTCAGAGAACGATGGACGACTTCTATCGCGAAAACATCCTCGATCACTACAAGAACCCGCGCAACCACGGGCACATCGACCACCCGTCCGCCGTGGCGGAGGGCGTCAACCCGCTGTGCGGCGACGAGCTGGCGATCGAGCTGAAGGTCGAGGACGGCATCGTCACCGACGTGCGCTACAACGGACGCGGCTGCGCCATCAGCCAGGCCGCCGCCTCGATGCTGTCGGACGCCGTCAAGGGCAAGCCGGTCGCGGAGCTGTCCGAGATCGGCAAGGACGACGTGCTGGACGAGCTGGGCATCCCCCTGAGCCCGATCCGGCTCAAGTGCGCGCTGCTCTCGGTGGGAGTGCTGAAGGTGGCCCTGAACCAGCTCACGGGCGAGCCTCTGCCCCAGGAGTGGGCGGACGGGGCAGACGGGATCGAGTGGAAGTCCGCGTAGCCGCTGCCGGGGAGATCCCCGAAGGCGGTGTCAAGATCGTCCAGTCCGGCTCCCTGTTCGTCGGCGTGTACCTGATCGACGGCACGTACTACGCGATCGAGGATCGCTGCAGCCACGACGACGGACCGCTCTGCGAGGGCGACCGGGACGGCTTCCGGGTCGAGTGCCCACGCCACGGCGCGCTGTTCGACCTGCGCACCGGCGCTGTGTTGTCTCTGCCGGCGACGGTGGGCGTCGAGACGTACCCCGTGATCGAGCGCGACGGCGAGGTCTTCATCCAGGCGTGACGCGGCCGCTTCTATACTCTGGGCGATGAGCGAACCGCAGCTCTCGGAAGCAACCCAGGAGTACCTCGAGAGCATCTACTGGCTCTACGAGTCCGGCATCGAGCGCACGCAGGCCAACCTGGCCCGAGCGCTGCAGGTCTCCCAGCCATCGGCCAGCGAGATGCTGAAGCGGATGTCGGACGACGAGCTGGTCAGCCGCGACGACCACAAGCAGATTCAGTTCACGGAGCGCGGCCGCGAGGTCGCAGAGCGGATCGTCGCCCGCCACCGGCTGGTCGAGGCGTACCTGGTGAAGGTGATGGGGATCCCGTGGGACGACGTGCACGAGGAGGCGCACGCGATGGAGCTCTCGATATCGCCGCGGCTCGAGGCCAAGATGCTGGAGATGATCGGGGACATCCGCACCTGCCCGCACGGCCACCCGATCGGCGACTATCCCCGCGAGCCGGGGGAGGCGCTGCCGGCCGTGCCGGTCGGCAGCACGCTGGTGGTGCTCCGGCTCGAGAACGAGGCCGAGGAGATGCTCCACTACATGAAGCGCCACGGCGTCGAGCCCGGCCATCGCTTCGAGGTCACCGGACGCCGCGGCGACGGCGACGAGGCCGAGACCGAGCTGACCGGCGACGCCGGCAGCGCGTGGGTGCTGGACGCCCTGGCGCGCACCGTCTCGGTGCGGGTCGAGCAGCGGGGCGACGGGCCGGTGTCGCACCTGAGTGCGGCCGGCGCCGAACTGCAGCTGGTTGGCGAAGGCCGCTGGGGCATGTAGCCTGGTTTACCGGTCGCCGCTTCACGCGCCGGATGGATCTTCCGGCGATGGAGCCTGACGTGATCACACTGCGACGCGCATGTGCTGCTGCGATGATTGTCGCGGCCCTCGGTCTGAGCGTGCCGGCATCCGGATTGGCGGCAACCCCCTCCCCGCCCGCCGTCCCGCATCTGACGATTCCCAGCCCGCTGTTGGCGTCCACTCCCCTGGCCGGGTTTGGGCTGTACCGCGGCCAGATGCTGGTCGATTCCGATCCTGAGTCGCCCTACGTATTCGTCTCGGAAGGAAATGGGGGTTCGCATGTCGCCATGCTTGACTTCGACGGAACCGCCCTTGTTGGTGCGTCCGGGCTGACGAATCCATCGGGCATGGTGATCGACGGCTCAACGCTGTACGTCGCCCAGTGCGACGGAAGTGCCATCAAGCGGTACACGATCGGCCCAGGCCAGCTGACGGCGGCGGGCCAGATCTCGCTCGGAATCGACCCGGGAACTGGACAGGCCTTCGCCAGCGGATGTGGGCTGGCCGAGTCGAACGGCCGGCTGTGGTTCACCAATCGCACCGGCGGCGGCTCCCTGTACTCGATCGACCCTGCCGCCGGTGGTCCGGACGGGACATCGAACCTTTGGGCAGGAGATCTTCTCGCCTCATCGGGATCGGCCTCGTCCAGCCTCTTCTCCGCGTACGTCTACAGCCTCTATCGTTTCGATACGACGGCG
>JAWVDZ010000038.1:0-4454 GCA_033856955.1 Gaiellales bacterium | reverse complement strand
TCGGTGTCGCTGCTGCCGGCGACGCTTCTGACCGGCGTGATGGGGATGAACTTCCACCCCTCGTTCTTCGACCACCCAGAGTACTTCTGGCTCACCCTGGTCGTGATCGCGGTGGTCGTGGTGTTCGTGCTGATCACGGCTCGCCTGCGGCGCTGGGTGTAGCCCACCGCCGGCCGGCCACGGGCGACCGGCCGGCGGTGTTGAGGCGCACGGCTACGGGGAGAAACGGCCCCGGCCCAGAAAACCGAGCAGCGCCAGAACCACGATGACGATGAGAATGATCCACAAGATACCCAAGAGTGCACCTCCTTTCAGGGCATGAGATTCCCCGCGCCGGCCGGGCGCAAACGCACTGCCAGAGCCACGCTGTACGATCCCGGCCGTGACCGCTGTGGACAGAGCCCAGGAGCTCCGCCGATTGCACCTCGATCCCGAGCTACTGGTGCTCGTGAACGTGTGGGACGTGATCAGCGCCACCGTGGTGGCCGCGCTTCCGGGGTGCCGCGCGATCGCCACCGCCAGCCACTCGATCGCCGCCTCCCTCGGCTATCCCGACGGCGAGGTGATACCGCTCGACCTGATGATCGCGGCGATCGAGCGGATCACGGCCGCGGTCGAGCTGCCGGTCACGGCCGACCTCGAGGCCGGCTACGGTGATGCCGCGACAACGGTGCGGCGGGCGATCGCAGCAGGGGCGGTGGGAGGAAACCTGGAGGACGAGATGCGGCCGCTGGGCGAGGCGGTGGCTGCGGTCGCGGACGCCGTCGCGGCAGCCGAGGCGGAGGGCGTGCCGTTCGTGCTGAACGCCCGCACCGACGCGTTCCTGAGAGCCGGCGACCGCGATCCGGAGCTGGTGCTGGCCGAGGCGATCGAACGCGGACGCGCGTTCCTTGAGGCCGGCGCGGACTGCGTGTTCGTGCCCGGCCGGCTCGACATCGCCACGGTGCGGCGGCTGGTGGAGGGCATCGGCGATCGGCGGGTGAGCCTGATCGGCCTGCCCGGGACGCCGCCGCAGTCCGAGCTGGCGACGGCCGGCGTCGCCCGGCTCTCGTTCGGCCCATGGTCGCAGCGGATCGCCCTGACCGCGCTCGCCGACACCGGCGCCGAACTGCTCTCGGGCGCCTCGCTGCCCGACGGCGTGCGGGCGCTGACGTAGGCATCGACGTCTCTCCCCGCTGTGCTGCCCGGCACCACGGTCGACGGCTGGCAGCACCGCTGCAGCGGGGAGAACGTGGAACGGGCAGGCGAAGCCCTCGGCTAACGCGACCCCAGCCCGACCAGCTCGGCGGGAGGGGTTATCACCTGATAGACCACGGCCTTGCCGTCGTGCACCCGGTAGATCGTCACCCGTCCCGGCACCGGGTCGCCCTCGGAGTTGATTGCAAAGCTGCCGAGAATGCTGTCTCCGGTACGGGTGGTCAGCAGCTCGTGGGTGATCGATGCACGCGTGCCGTCTGAGCGGGCGATCGCGTCGAGCAGCAGACCCGCGCTCTGCGCGGCGCCGATCGAGAACGGTTCCACGGGACCTGAAACAGCCCGCCCAAACGCGCCGGCGAAACGCTGACCGGCGGCGGACAGGCTCTCGACGGGGGAGTTGGGCACGCTGATCGCCACACCCTCGGCCGCGGAGCCGGCGATGTCGACGAGCCTGCGAACTTCTGAGAAGCCATCCGGCGCGATGATCGGCACCTGCGGTCCAACCCGGGCCCGCAGGTCACGCACCAGCAGCGCTCCGCCCGTGTCGGTGGTCCCGTCGAGGAAGATGCCGTCGGGGTGCGAGCGGGCGACCCCGCGCGCGAGCGCCGAGTAGTCGGGCGCACCTTCGTTCCAGCGCCCGGAGCCGACGATGCGCACTCCGAGCCGCTCGGTCGCCGCCTTGACGTCAAGCAGGACGCTCGGGTCGTACGACACTCCATCCGTGAGCAGATACATGCGGCGCACTCCGAGCCGCTTTGCCAGCACCGCGTCAGCGGCGAACTGGACGTCATCAGCGGCCACAACCCTTGCGAAGTTGCGCGTCCCGGTCGGATACAGCGCGTCCGGCTGTCCGGGAGGGACGGAGCGGTGCGTCAACTCGACCCTGGTCGTGGAGCCACTGACCATGGCCACCGGCCCTCCTGCCGCCTGGTTGGTGATCGGGATCTGGGCCAGTGCACAGCCGGAGTTGAACGGACCGACCACACCCACCAGCTTCGGCGTCTGGGCGTACGCCTGGGCGTTGCGAGTGCAGGTCTCGGCCGTCCATGTTGACGCGAGCGTTGAGGAGTCGTCACACGGCTGGAACCCCACGGTGTACGGCCCGGCGCGATAGCCGCGCTGGGCCAGCTCGAACCGGATGGCATCGTTCATCTGGGCGAACAGGGCGCCGTACAACGGCCCCTGCAAGGGTAGGTCGGAGGCGATCAGCAGCTGTGGGCGCCCCCTGCCGCCGTACTCCACGCCACCGCAGATCGAGGGCGGGAGAGCGCCCGGCACGGTGACCGTCGGCGCGCGAAGCGATTGCGCCGAGATGCTCGCCTGCACGGACACCCAGGCGGATGTATCGCCGGCGACGACGCTGACCGCCGCTCCCCCGACGGCGATCCGCGAGACCGAGTTGGTGCTCGGATCGATGCGTGCGATCGTGCCGTCACCGGCATTTGCCACCCACACCGAGCCGGCGCCGGCGGCGATCGTGTCGGGGTTGCTGCCGACCGTAAGCGGGATGGTGGTCGTGACCGTTCCCTGATCCGGGTCGACGCGCACCACGCCGGGGGCGTTGCCGGTCAGCACCCAGACCGAGCCGGATCCCACGGCCAAGCCGATCGGCACGGGCGTCGTGAAGGAGGCTTTGGCCACCAGCCGGAGCGTCGTCACGCTGCCGTCGCGCGGATCCAGCTCCACCAGCCGGGCGTAGAACCCGCTGGTCGCCCAGATTCTGCCCTCCCCGACTGCGAGGTCGTCGGTGGGACTGTGGAGGTTGAAGGTCTTGATCAGGTGGCCGTCCCGGGCGTCCAGCTCGAGCAGCCGGAAGGCGCCATCCGTCACCCACAACGCCCCCATCCCGCTGGCGATGTTCAGACGACCGAACGTTGGGCCGCTGGGCGCGGGCAGCGGAATCCGGAGGCTGACCTGGTGGTACGCGGCATCGATCCTCACCAGCACACGGCGCTCGGCGTCGAGCACCCACAACCCCGAATCGTCGGCGGCGAGGTCGTCGCCGGCGAACGGCAGCGCCACCACGTGGGGCACGGTGCCGGAGGCGGCGGACAGCTGGGTCACCGTCCTCGCCGTCGTGTTTTCGATCCACACCCAACGGCCGGCCGCCGCCACCTGGCCGGGGCCACCGGGAATCGAGACACGCGCGACGACCCGTCCCGACTGGCCGTCGATCTTTCCCACCGCGTCCGGGCCGATCGTGGTCAACTGCGCCCCCCCACCACGGGTGATGATCGCGACCGCCGCCGCCACGGCCGCGACGATCAGGATGCCGCCGGCGGCCATCAGAAGCCGCGTACCGGCGCGGCGCTCGCGGCCGACGAGGTGCGGGGTTGCGATGCGAGGCGCCGGCTCGTCGAGGTCGAGCGCCGGGTCGTGGTCGAGGATCTCGCGTTCCAGCTTCCTCAGCGATTCGCCAGGTTCCAGCCCCAGCTGCTCGTCCATCAGGCGCCGGCCGTGGCGAGCCACTTCGAGCGCCTGAGCCTGCCGGCCGCAGCGGTACAGCGAGAGCATCAGCTGCGCCCGCAGCCGCTCGCGGAACGGATGCTCTCGCACCAGCGACTCCAGCTCGGGCGCCACTTCGCCATGTCTGCCGAGGGCGAGGTCGGTGTCGATCCGCCGCTCCAGCAACGCCAGCCGCAACTCACCCAGCCGCGCGATCTCAGTGCGGGCCGAGTCGTGGTCGGCCAGCTCGTCGAGCGGTTCGCCTCTCCACAGATCGAGCGCGGCGCGCAGCTCCTTGGCGGCCACGTCGAGCGGCAGCGTGCTGGCTCGATCAAGCGCGTCCGCGAGCCGCTCGGCGTCCAGCTCACCGCGGTCGATGCGCAGCAGGTAGCCGTGGCCGCGAGTCTCGATCCGCTGGGCGCCGATCACCTTGCGCAGCTGGGATATGTGCACCTGCAGCGCCTTACCCGCCGACTCAGGTGGACGTCCCTCCCACAGCTCGTCGATCAGCCGGTCGGCACTGATCAGCCGGTTCGCGTTCAGCAGGAACAGAGACAGCAACGCTCGCTGCTTGGTACCAGCGAGCGGGATCGACCGACCGTCGTCAACGACCTCCAGCGGGCCGAGGATGAGAAACTCCATGCCACCTCCGGCGCGGCCCACGACCGATCGCGGAGCCTTCGCGCGAGTCTACGCGCTGCGACCGGCTGGCGCCGGGTGGAGCAACCCACCCGGCGCCCTCATTTGATCAGGCCGCCGGAGCGATCGGGTGGTTGGACAGAAACAGGTCGCCCGAGTCGTACCGGGCCTTG
>JAWVDZ010000037.1:0-7600 GCA_033856955.1 Gaiellales bacterium | reverse complement strand
GTCGAGTGCCGCCTGGTCGTGCTGGGCGCCCACGCCGAGGCGATCCTGGCCGAGATCGACCTGCACGGCGCACGACCGGTCACCAGCGATCGCTGGAGCGATGGACAGGCGGCCTCGCTGATCGACGGCCTGACAGCGTTGCCAGATGAGGTGACAGACGCCGTCGTCGTGCTGGGGGACGGGCCGGGTCTCTCACCGGAGGCGGTCCGGCGGGTTCTGGCGGCCGGCGGTGCCGTGCGGGCGGCCGATTACGGCGCCGGCCGATCGCACCCGGTGGTGCTGCCCCGTTCAGTGTGGCCAGACCTGCCCAGCCGCGGAGAGACGCCCGGTCGAACGCTGCCCGCGACGCTGGTCGACTGCAGCGACCTGCCGCCGCCGGGGGACATCGACACCCCCCAGGCGACCGGCTAGAAGCTTCAGGTCGCGCGTTCTCCTCGGCAGGCGAGCCGCACGCGATCGACCAGCCCCTCCGGCACCGGATCGCCGCAACAGACCGTCTTCACCGTGTCGCGCAGCTTGGCCTCGAAGTGGTAGCGCTCCCGGCAGTAGACGCACTCGCCCAGATGGCCCTCGATCATCGTCACCTCGTCCTGCGTCAGCTGCCGGTCGAGATACGGCTGCAGGTTGCTCTCGACGCCACGGCAGAGATCGAGGCTCATTCGGGGTCCTTCCTGGAAGCATGGTTTGCGAGCGCCTGCTTGAGCGCGCGGCGGCCGCGGTGCAGCCGGCTCATCACGGTGCCGATCGGCACGCCGAGGATGTCGGCCGCGTCCTGATAGCTGAAGTCACCGATGTCCACCAGCACCACCACCTCCCGGAAGTTGGGCGGGATCTCGGACAGCGAGTCGACGATCGCGCCGCCGGAGAGCCGGTTCAGCACGGCCTCCTGCGGCTCGGCCGCGGTCTCCGCGAGGTGGTTGTAGAGGTAGTACTCACTGGTGTCGTCGATCGACTCCTGACCCGGCCGCCGGCTCTGCTTGCGAGCCTCGTCCAGGAACGCATTTCGCAGGATGGTCGCCAGCCACGCCGCCAGGTTCGTGCCCGGCCGGTAGCCGCGCCAGCCCCGGAACGCGCGCAGGTACGCCTCCTGCACCAGCTCCTCGGCGGTCTGCTGCGAGCCTGACAGCCGCAACGCCACCCGGTAGAGCTGGTCGGCGTGGCTCAGCGCCTCCTCCTCGAACCGGACCCGCTCCAGCGCCTCACGGGCCGAGGCTTCGCCGGGCGCCTCCAGCTCTGGCGTCTCGTCCGTCTCGGTCGGGGGCGTATCCGCCATGAATCCCACGCTATCAGCAACCAACAGCATACGAACCCGTCAAACGCGCGGAGAGCGGCTATCATTCCCGCAGAGAGGTTTTAGTCACTTGAGCTATTATCCCACCGCCGCCCGCCGTGACCTCCAACCGCCCGTCGATCTGCTGGTTGCGGGAGCCGGTCTGGCCGGCCTGTATGCCGCTATCCATGCGGCTGACCGAGGTGCATCGGTGGTGCTTGTCAGCAAGGGATCGCTGCGTACCTCGAACTCGTTCTACGCCCAGGGCGGCGTGGCGGCTGCCATCGGCCCCGACGACGATCCGCGGCTCCACCTGGCCGACACGCTGCGGGTGGGACGCGGTCTCTGCGATCCGGCCGCCGTCGAGCTGCTGGTGGAGGACGGCCCGGGCCGGATCGCCGACCTCGAGCGGCTGGGTGTGGTGTTCGATCGAGACCCTGACGGACGGCTCGAACTGGGCCGCGAGGGCGGCCACGGCCGGCGGCGGATCCTGCACGCCGGCGGAAGCGCCACCGGCGCGGCGATCGCCGAGACGCTGATTGCCGGCGTCCGCCAACGGCCGCTGATCACGGTGATCGAGCACGCCGCCGTGATCGACCTGATCTCCGACGGCCACGCATGCGCCGGCGCATGGGTGCTGGGCCACGACGAGATGCGCCCGATCCGCGCCCGCATGACGCTGGTCGCGACCGGCGGGGCGGGCGCGCTCTACGCGCGCACCACCAATCCGCCCGGCGCGCTCGGGGACGGCATTGCGATCGCATACCGCGCCGGTGCAACCGTCGGCGACATGGAGTTCGTGCAGTTCCATCCCACCGCGCTGGCGGTCGGCGACCGCGCGTTCCTGATCTCCGAGGCCGT
This sequence comes from Gaiellales bacterium, assembly GCA_033856955.1. Taxonomy (GTDB): domain Bacteria; phylum Actinomycetota; class Thermoleophilia; order Gaiellales; family JAICJC01; genus JAICYJ01. The sequence continues at coordinate 5,469 of JAWVDZ010000037.1, read as the reverse complement.
GCGCGGCGAGGGCGCCCACCTGGTGACGGCCGACGGCGACCGCTTCATGCCGGCCGAACACCCCGACGCCGAGCTGGCACCACGCGACGTGGTCGCGCGCACCATCCAGCGACGGCTTTCGGAAGGCGAGACGAGCTACCTGACGCTCGCGCACCTGGACGCCGAGGCGGTGCGGCGGCGGTTCCCCAACCTGGTCGAGGGCGTCGCCCGAGCCGGGCTCGACCTGACCCGCGATCGGCTGCCCGTCTCCCCCGCCGCCCACTACCTGATGGGCGGGATCGAGACCGGCCTGGACGGCGCCAGCAGCCTGCGCGGCCTCTACGCCAGCGGCGAGTGCGCGCGAAGCGGCGTGCCCGGCGCCAACCGGCTGGCCTCTAACTCGCTGCTCGAGTGCTTCGTGTTCTCCCGCCGCGCCGTCGAGGCCGGGCTCGACGCTGAGCCGGCCGCCGTTGATGCCGCCGAACCCGACCGCCCCCGCGTGCGGGCGCCGCTGGCCGAACTGCGGCGCCGGATGTGGCGCGATGCGGGCCCGCTGCGTGACGCGGCCGGTCTGACGCGGCTGATCGAGTGGCTCGACGACCGGCACCCGTCCAACCCGGTGGCCGTCTCCCAGCTGATCGCCTCCGCCGCGCTTCGCCGTAACGAGAGTCGCGGTGCCCACGTCCGCCTCGACTTCCCCGCCGAGGATCCGGCCTACGCCCACCACCTGTCATGCTCACAGCCGTCCAGGGTCTGATCGACCGCGCACTGTCCGAGGACGTCGGTGACGGCGATCTCACCACCGTCGCGATCGTGCCAGAGGGGCTGCGCGGCGAGGCGGCCGTGGTCGTCCGCGAGCCGGGCGTCGTCTGCGGCCTTGCGGAGGCATTCGCCGTGCTGCTTCGGCTCGATCCCGAGGCCGAGCTGGAGGTGCTGGTCGCCGACGGCGAGGTGGTTGCGAACCCACCCGTCACCGCCGCCCGCATGCGGGCCTCGGTGCGCGCCCTGCTCACGGGCGAGCGAACGGCGCTGAACCTGCTGCAGCGGATGTCCGGCATCGCCACCGCCACCCGCAGCTACGTCGAGGCGGTGGCGGGCACGCCGGTCGAGGTGCTCGATACCCGCAAGACCGCGCCCGGCCTTCGGCTGCTCGACAAGGCCGCCGTTGCCTGTGGAGGCGGCACGAACCACCGCGCCGGGCTGCACGACGCGATCCTGATCAAGGACAATCACGTCGCCGTCGCCGGCGGCATCGCTCAGGCGATCGCGGCCGTTCGCGTACATCAGCCGTCGCTGGCGGTCGAGGTCGAGGTGGACACACTCGACCAGCTCGACGAGGCGCTCGACTGCGGAGCCGAGACCGTCCTGCTGGACAACATGACCGCGGACATGATCCGCGAGGCGGTGCGGCGCTGCCGTGGCCGCGTCCGCCTCGAGGCGTCGGGCGGCATCACCCTGGCCACCATCCGATCGATCGCCGAGACCGGCGTGGACGCTATTTCGGTCGGCGCACTGACGCACTCGGTGCGGGCGCTCGACATCGCACTGGAGGTCGTTCCATCAGCACCATGACCCACACCGAGATCCACAGCCTGCACGATGAGGTGCGGGCGCTGGCCGAGGAGCGAAACGCCGTCATCCTGGCTCACAACTACCAGGTGCCCGAGGTGCAGGACGTGGCCGACTACGTCGGCGACTCGCTGGGGTTGTCGCAGCAGGCTGCCGCCACCGAGGCTGACGTGATCGTGTTTGCGGGCGTCCACTTCATGGCCGAGACGGCCGCAATCCTCGCGCCCGACCGCGCCATCCTGATTCCCGACCTGGAGGCCGGCTGTTCGCTGGCGGCAACCATCGATGCCGAGGCGCTGCAGCGCTGGAAGGACGAGAACCCGGGCGCCGTCGTGGTCAGCTACGTCAACACGACCGCCGAGGTTAAGGCGCTGTCCGACTACTGCTGCACCTCGGGCAACGCCCGCAAGGTGATCGAGGCGGTGCCCGAGGATCGCGACATCCTGTTCCTGCCGGATATGTTTCTCGGCGCCTACCTCGAGAAGCTGACCGGCCGGCGGATGAAGATCTGGCCCGGCGAGTGCCATGTGCATGCCGGCATCAGGCCCGAGGACGTGACCAAGATGATGGAGGCCCGGCCCGGCACCGACCTGCTGATCCATCCCGAGTGCGGCTGCGCCAGCCAGTGCATGTACGCGGCGGCCCACGACTCCAAGCTGGCCGAGACGACGCACGTGCTGTCGACCGAGGGCATGGTGCGCCACGTCGCCGCCTCCCCGAAGCGCGACTTCGTGGTCGCAACCGAGACCGGCATCCTGCACCGGCTGCACAAGGAGGCTCCCGACAAGCGCTTCTACGCCATGTCCGAGCGGGCGGTGTGCCGATACATGAAGCAGATCACGCTGCCCAAGGTGCGAGACAGCCTGCGGGACATGAAGTTCGAGGTGACGGTGCCCGACGAGGTCGCGGCTCGCGCGCGGCTGGCGATCGAGCGCATGGTCGAGATCGTCTGAGAGGTCTGGGCCCGCCCTGCCGCCGCTGATCCTCGTTCCCACCGCGTATGAGGGCGCGATGCTGGCCGAGGCGGGCGTCCCGGTCGCGGTGTGCGGCTTCGGCCTCGCCGCCGCGGGGGCCGGTGCCGCGCACGAGATCGCGCATCGCCGCCCTTCGCACGTGATCCTGGTCGGCTCGGCGGGAAGCTACGACCTGGAGCGGGCACCGATCGGCTCGGCGCTGACCGCCTCGGCCGTGCGCTGCCACGGCATCGGCGCCGGCGAGCTGTCGGCGGGCGAGCTTGGGTGGGGCAGAGATGAGATCGAGCTGACCGGCTCCGGGGGGCTGGTGCTGTCGGTCGCTGCCGCCTCGGCAACGCTTGAAGAGGCAGCGATGCGGCTCCACAAATACCCTCAGGCTGTGGTCGAGGAAATGGAGGGATACTCCGTTGCCCTAGCGGCAACTCTGTGGGAGGTTCCGGTGAGCATCGTCCGCGGTGTTTCGAACGCCGCCGGAGATCGGGAAACGGCGAATTGGCGCATGCCGGAGGCGATGGCGGCCGCCGGCAGCATGGTGGCTAGCATGCTCCGGTGATGAGACTCCGCGTCGGCCTCTCCACCTGCCCCAACGACACGTTCGCGTTTCACGGCATCCTGGAGCGCCGCGTCGACATGCGAGGACTCGAGGTGGAGGCGGAGCTGCTCGACGTCCAGCAGTTGAACGACGGGCTGTTCGCCGACCGCTATGACGTCTCCAAGGCCAGCTTTCACGCTGCACTGCTGCTGGCCGACCGCTACGACGTGCTGGGCGCCGGCTCGGCGCTCGGTTTCGGCGTGGGACCGCTGCTGGTCTCGGCCCGGCCGGACGTGGTGCCGGCGAGAGGCGTGCGGGTCGTCTGCCCCGGCCGTACCACCACCGCCACCCTGCTCTATCACTGCCTTCATCCCGGTCAGGGAGCCGTCTCGCAGACGGTCTTCTCGGACATCGTCGGCGACCTGCGAGCCGGGCGGGCGGATCTCGGCGTGCTGATCCACGAGGGCCGGCTGACCTACCAGCGGGACGGCCTGCTGCTCGTGGAGGACCTTGGAGCCTCGTTCGAGCGGATGGCCGACGCCCCGGTGCCCCTCGGCGGAGTTCTTGCCTCCCGCGCCCTTCCCGAGGGCGCCGCCACCACCTTCGCGGCCGTGCTACGCGATTCGATCGCCTACGGCTGGGCGAACCGCGAGGAGACGCTGGCCACCATCCGCCGCTACGCCCAGGAGCTGGACGAAGACGTGATCTGGCCCTACGTCGAGCTGTACGTCAACGATCACACGGTCGATCTGGGCGCGGAGGGCGCCAGGGCGCTCTCTGTCCTGGAACGCACCGCCCGCGAGGCGGGTGTTGTGGCAGGCGGGTTGCCACCACTTCGCATAGTCGCTTGATATCAAAGTTTGCCTCGTCTAAACTATTGTTTAGATGCAATCGGAGGCGGTTCAGGACTACGTCAAGCAGATCTACCTGCTCCAGGCCAGTTCCGGGAAGGCGACCACATCGGAAATCGCCGACCGGATGGGTGTCTCGGCTGCATCCGCGACCTCGATGGTCAAGAAGCTCGACCAGCTGGGACTGGTCGAGCACCGTCGCTATCACGGCGCCCACCTGACACCCGCCGGCGAGCGGATCGCGGTCGAAGTTCTGCGCCACCACCGGTTGCTCGAGCTGTACCTGACTCAAGCTCTGGGTCTCTCGTGGGACAGCGTCCACGTCGAAGCCGAGCGGCTCGAACATGTGCTCTCCGAGGAGCTCGAGGCAGCGCTCGACCGGGCGCACGGCTATCCCGACACCGATCCCCACGGCGACCCGATTCCGAGCGCCGACCTGGTGCTCCCGCCTGACCGGCTCCGCTGCCTGGTCGACCTCGAGCCGGGGGAGCACGCGGTGGTGCGGCGGGTGCCGGACGGCGATCCCGCCCTGTTGCGCTACCTGGGCGATCTGGGCGTCGTGCCGGCGAAGACGGTGACGATGGTGTCGAAGGCCCCGTTCGGCGGGCCGGTCACGCTTGACGTCGACGGTACCAAGCAGGCGCTTGGGGTGGGCGTGGCCGAGATGATCCGGGTCGACGCGCCGCTGTGACGCCGCAGTCGGTTCAGGACGCGGTCGAGCCCCGAGCAGAGGGCGTCTTCCACTCGCCGATCGCGCGCATCAGGCGCGTGGTGCCGTTCCTCGGGCCTGCCTTCGTGGCCAGCGTGGCCTACATGGACCCGGGCAACTTCGCGACCAACATCCAGGCCGGCGCGGACTACGGCTACATGCTGCTGTGGGTGCTGCTGCTCTCGAACATGATGGCGCTGCTGATCCAGTCGCTGTCGGCGAAGCTCGGCATCGCTTCGGGCATGACGCTGCCGCAGGCGATCAGGATTCACACCACTCGGCGGATGCGGATCGGGCTGTGGCTGGCGGCCGAGGCGGCGGCGATGGCGACCGATCTGGCCGAGTTCCTGGGCGCCGCGGTGGGCATGCAGATCCTGTTCGGGCTCGGCCTGCTGCCGTCGGCCCTGATCACGGCGGCGATCTCGTTCGGCATCCTGGCGGTCGAACAGCGCGGTCACAGCCGCTTCGAGGCGCTGATCTTCGTCTTTGTGGCCATCATCGGCGCCTGCTTCGTGGTCGAGATCTTCATCTCCAACCCCTCGCCGGCCGGGATCGTGCGCGGCATGCTGGTGCCCGAGATCCACTCCAGCGCCGTCTATGTGGCGGTCGGCATGGTCGGAGCGACCGTGATGCCCCACGTCGTCTACCTCCACTCCGGGCTCGTCCAGCACCGCCACAAGATCCTCAAGGGCGGCAGCCAGAAGGCGCACTTCCGGCGCGAGCTGGTCGACATCGCGCTGGCCATGAACGGCGCCTGGCTGATCAACTCCTCGATGGTCGTGATGGCGTCGGCGGCGTTCTTCTCGTCAGGTATCCCGATCAACGGCATCCAGGACGCCGAGGCGACGCTGCGGC
>JAWVDZ010000036.1:0-3518 GCA_033856955.1 Gaiellales bacterium | reverse complement strand
GCGCTGGATGGTCGCGCTGGCCGCGGTGATCGTGCTCGAGAAGCTGTGGCGATACGGACGGGCGCTGTCGTATGTGGTCGGTGTCGGCCTGCTCGTGCTGGCGGTGCTCGCCCCGTCGCATCCCGGGTTGATCCCGGGACTGCACGCGGCCGGCGGCATGGGCGGCATGTGGGTCCTGATCGAACCGGAGGTGATGGCATGAGCGGTGGAGTGGAGTGGAGGCTGGCGGGTGAGGAGATCACGAGCTGCAACTGCGCATGGGGCTGCCCCTGCCAGTTCAACGCGCTGCCCACCTCGGGCCAGTGCGAGGCGATCATCACGATCAGCGTGCGCGAGGGCCATTACGGCGACACGCCGATGGCCGGGGTGCGGTTCTCGCGAGTCATGTGGTGGCCGGGGGCGGTGCACCAGGGCGGCGGCACACGCCAGCTGATCGTCGACGCGTCGGCCAGCGCGGACCAGTGGCAGGCGATCGAGCGCCTGGAGAGCGACCTGGACAGCCACCCGTTCTTCGGCATCTACGGATCGATGGCCCCGACACGACTCGAGACGATCTCCGCTGCGATCGAGTTCGAGCTCGACCGCGAGGGACGGCATGGACGGGTGAGCATCAACAGGATCGCCGAGGTGCGGGTGGAACCGATCAAGAACCCGGTCACCGGCCTGGAGCACCGTGCCCGCATCAACCTCCCCAACGGCTTCGAGTACAACCTTGCCGAGATGGGCAACACGGTCAGCGCCGTGATCGACCTGGCCTCGCCGCTCGATCTCAAGCTCGAGAACAGCTACGCGCAGCTGGCGCCGATCGACTGGAGCGGCGTCCAGGCCTGATCACTGCTCGTATCGCTCGACCACCTCGGGCTGGCGGACGTGGGCGCCCTCCGGGTCGAGGTTCGCCTCGCGCAGTGCCCGGCGCTGGCGGAGCAGATCCCAACACTGGTCGAGCATCACCTTCACCTCCTCCAGGCGGCGAGCGTCCGACTCGCTGCCATGGCCCTGCGACTCGTCCGTCCACAGGGCATGTTCCTCGGCCACAAGGCGCTCGATCTGTTGATGAAGCTGGGTGTCGTCCACGGTCCCTCCGTGTCTGGAATCAATCATCTGGTTGCCGTCGCAGGTTAGCGAACATCGATTATCTAGAATGCGAAGTTCTCATAACCAGGAAGGCGGTGGACGTGGCGGCGAGCTGCACCCATCTTGATCAGATCGAGGTTAGCGCCCTGCCGGAGGCGATCCCCGGCTGCGAGGATTGCCTGAAGATCGGCGCGCGCTGGCTGCACTTGCGCATGTGCACCAGCTGCGGTCACATCGGCTGCTGCGACTCCTCGCCCAACCGGCACGCCACTGCGCACGCGCAGGGGACGGGCCATCCGGTGATCCGATCGGCGGAGCCGGGCGAGGACTGGTTCTGGTGCTATCAGGACGAGGTCGCGTTCGCCTTGCCGGCCGAGGGCGGTGCCGGCGGTTGAGCAGCGGCGGCGAGGAGCGCGAGCCGGCGCGGGCGGTGCTGCTCGCGGTCGATGACGAGCCGTCCGTGGCGCGGGCGGTGGAGCGCGACCTTCGCAGCCGGTACGGGCGTGAGTTCCGCGTGCTTCGGGCGGAGAGCGGCGAGGACGCCCTGGCCGCGCTGCGCGAGTCGAAGCTGCGCGGATCGTCGATCGCCCTGCTGCTGGTCGATCAGCGCATGCCGGGGATGTCGGGCGTCGAGTTCATGGAGCAGGCGATTGCGCTCGCGCCGGAAGCGAAGCGCGTGCTGCTGACCGCCTATGCCGACACGCAGGCGGCGATCGACGCGATCAACCGTGTCTCGCTCGACCACTATCTGCTCAAGCCGTGGGACCCGCCGGAGGAGCAGCTCTACCCGGTGATCGACGACCTGCTGGACGCGTGGCGGGCCGATGCGCCGGACAGCAGCGACCGGATCCAGGTGGTCGGGCATCGCTGGTCGCGTGAGTCGCACGATGCTCGCGACTTCCTGGCCCGAAACCAGGTTCCCTACCGCTGGCTGGACGTCGAGCGGGACGATGAGGGCCGGCGGCTGCTGGCCGCGGCCGACGGCGATGCCGCGCTGCCGATGGTGCTGTTCCCTGACGGCAGCGTCCTGCAGCAGCCGACCCTGTCGGAGCTGGCGGAGCGGGCCGGCGTGCTTCGCCGTGCCGAGCTGCCGTTCTACGATCTCGTGATCGTGGGCGGCGGCCCGGCGGGGCTGGCGGCCGCCGTCTACGGGGCGTCCGAGGGTCTGCAGACGGCGCTCGTCGAGCGGGAGGCGCCGGGCGGGCAGGCCGGGCAGAGCTCCCGGATCGAGAACTACCTCGGCTTCCCGGTGGGATTGAGCGGCGGCGACCTGGCGCGGCGGGCGACGGCGCAGGCCCAGCGGTTCGGCGCCGAGCTGCTGACAGCGCAGGAGGTGACCCGGATCGACGAGCGCGGGCCGGTCAAGGTCGTCAGCCTGGCCACGGGAGACGAGCTGGTGGCGTCGTCGATCATCGTCTCCACCGGAGTCGACTACCGCCGGCTGGAGGCGCCCGGGATCGAGGAGCTGACCGGCCGCGGAGTCTACTACGGCGGTTCGCGGAGCGAGGGCGTCTCGTGCCGCGACGAGCGGGTGGTGGTCGTCGGCGGCGCCAACTCGGCAGGACAGGCGGCGATCTACTTCGCCGGCTACGCGCAGCGGGTGACGATCCTCTACCGCGGCGACGACCTGGGCAAGAGCATGAGCCGCTATCTGATCGACACGATCGAGTCGACCGCGAACATCGACGTCCGGCTGCACGGCGAGGTCGCCTCGGCGCACGGCGACGACTCGCTGGAGCGGATCACAATCAAGGACACACGCTCGGGCGAGCTGTCCGAGCTCGACCTCGCCGCCATGTTCGTGTTCATCGGCGCGCGACCGCAGACGGCCTGGCTGCCCGAGTCCGTCGCCCGTGACTCGCGCGGGTTCGTGCGGGCGGGGACAGAGCTGCTGCTCGAGGACGTGCGTCCGCGCTGGCGGCTCGACCGCGATCCCTATCTGCTCGAGACGAGCCTGCCCGGCATGTTCGTGGCCGGTGACGTGCGTAGCCAGTCGATGAAGCGGGTCGCCTCAGCGGTCGGCGAGGGCTCGATGGCGGTGCACTTCGTCCACGAGTATCTCGCGGCCGCCGGATGATCGAGCTGCTTCGCCAGATCGAGCTGTTCGACGGTGTCGATGAGCAGCAGCTGGAGGCGTTCGCGGCGCTGGCGACCGAGGTGCGGCTCGAGGTCGGCCAGCCGGTGGCCGTCGAGGGGGAACCTTTCGACCGCTTCTGGGTGATCGCGGAGGGTCGCATCGAGTGGACGCGCTTCATCAACGGCGCCCACGCGCTGCTGGCGGAGCGCGAGGGCCCCACCTATGCCGGCGCATCGAACATCCTGACCGGCGACCCGGCCAACGCAACCGGGCGTGCCTCCACTCCGGTGCGGGCGCTGGCGTGGGATCCCAAGGCGTTCCGGGACTTCCTGCGCTCTCACCCGCGCGTGTTGCAGACCACCATCCG
>JAWVDZ010000035.1:0-7444 GCA_033856955.1 Gaiellales bacterium | reverse complement strand
CTTCGGCTCGCAGGCCAGCGCCAGCGCGATCGCGGCCCGCTGCCGCATGCCGCCCGAGAACTCGTGGGGGTAGCGATCGGCGCGATCGCCCGAGATGCCGACCAGCTCGAGCAGCTCGCGCACCTGGGCGCGGGCGGCCTTGCCGCTGGCCGTGCCGTGCAGCTCCATCGGCTCCACGATCTGGCTGCCGATCGTCTTGACCGGGTTGAACGCGTTCATGGCGCCCTGGAGCACCATCGAGACGTCGTTCCAGCGGTGCGGGCTGACCGTCTCCTCGCCGTTCGCCAGGATGTCCTCGCCGTCCAGGAACACCTGTCCGGCCGCGCTGGCACTGGACGGCAGCAGCCCCATCAGCGCCAGGATGGTGGTGGTCTTGCCGCAGCCCGACTCGCCCACCAGCCCCATCCGCTCGCCCGGGCGAAGCTCGAAGCTGACGCCTTGCACGGCGTGCAGCTCGCGGCCCTCGCTGAGGTCGAACCAGACGTGCAGATCCTCGGTGCGGAGCACCGGTTCGCGGGCGCTCACTCGCTGTCCAGCTGTCCGTGCAGCGGTCGCATGCGGAAGCGACGCACGGCGAGATGGCCGACGCGAAGCCGCGGATTGAGCGCATCCTCCATCGACTGGCCGACCATCGTGCAGGCCAGGATCACGATCGTCACCGCCACGCCGGGCGGCACGACCGCCCACCAGGCGTTGTTCAGCACGGCGTTGCCAAGGAAGCTGTTCTCGATCAGCTTTCCCCACGAGATCGAGCTCGGGTCGCCGAGTCCGAGGAACGTGATGTAGGTCTCGAGGAAGACGGCCAGCGCGATCGTCAGCACGGTGTTCGCGATCATCAGCGGTGCCACCTGAGGCAACACATGTTTGAAGACGAGCCGGCTGTTACCTGCCCCGATCGAGCGCGCCCGCTTCACGTACACCCGCTCGCGAACGGTCTTGACCTGCGCCCGGATCAGCCGCGCCGTGCTCGTCCAGTAGATGATGCCGATGATGATGATGATGTTGATCAGATGGCGGCCGAAGATCGCGGCCGTGACGATGATCAGCGGCAGGTCGGGGATCACCAGGAAGATGTCGGTGATACGCATCAGCAGCACGTCCACCCAGCCGCCGAAGAAGCCTGAGATGACCCCCACCGCGCCGCCGATCAGCATCGCCACGACGGCGGCGGCGAAGCCGACCTCGAGTGAGACACGGGTGCCGAAGACGAGCAGCGAGAACATGTCCACGCCGCCGTCATCCGTGCCCAGCCAGTGGTTGCTGTTCGGCGCCTCGTAGACGGCGCCGGTCTTGGCGTGAATGCTGTGCGTCGCGATCACCGGCGCGAACACGGCGATCAGGATGAACAGGATCACGATCGAGAGGCCGATGATCGCCTGCGGCTGGCCCCGAAGCGTGGTGGCGAGGAACCCTCGGCGGCCGGGCGCCAGCTCCAGGGCGGGGGCGCCGGCCGGCTCGACGCTGTCGACCTCCAACGGCGTTGGATATTGGCTCATGTCGTCACCCGCGGATCGAGCTTGAAGTACAGCAGGTCGGCGATGAAGTTGAACACGATCACCGAAAGCGTGAGCACCAGGAACGCGCCCTGCAGGAAGGCGTAGTCACGCTTGTCGATCGCATCGACGATCGCCAGCCCGATGCCGGGATAGTCGAATACGTACTCGATCGTGATGGCACCGCCGATGATGAACCCCAGCGACAGCGCGATCAGGGTCACGACGGGGAGCATCGCGTTTCGGAATCCGTGCTTCCAGACGATCGCCCAGTTGCTCATGCCCTTGGCGCGCGCGGTCAGCACGTAGTCCTCGCCCAGCGTCTCGAGCATTGCCGAGCGAACGATCAGGGTGTAGTCACCGTAGAGCACCATACCCAGCGTCAGCGCCGGCAGGATGATGTGCTGCAGCCGGTCCTTCAGGAACTCGAACGTGCCGGGGTTGCCGAGGATGCCGTAGTCAGGGCTCTGGATGCCACCGTGCGGTAGCCCGACCCGGCTGGCGACGAAGTAGACGATCATCAATCCCAGCCACTGCGTCGGCACCGAGTAGAAGGCCAGGCTGGACCATACGGAGATCTTGTCCAGCAATGTGCCCCGCCGCCAGGCGGAGATCACCCCCGTGAACACGCCGAAGACGATCGAGAAGATGGTGCCGAGGGAGATCATGGCGAGCGTCTTCTTGATCGGGTCCCACAGCTCGCCACGTACGGGACGGTGTGAGATGAAGGTGATCCCCATGTCGCCGTGGGCCAGGCCCTTGAGATAGATCACATACTGGTGCCACTTCGACTTGTCCAGGCCCAGATCGTGCCGCAACGCGGTCTTGAACTGGATGGTGCAGTTGTGACACTTGAGTCCTGTTACGGCGTCACCGGGCAGGGCGCGGAACAACACGAAGTTGAGCGTGACAGCGACGAACACCGTCATCAGCGCGAACAGCGTTCGCTTCAGGATGTAGTCGCTTCGTTGCATTCGTTCGTGTCGTTCCGCGCCTGCCCGTCGTCGAGTTACCTACTTCAGATGTGGATCTGTGAACGCGTCGTAGTTCTCGCCGAGCATCTGCGGGTCGTAGCCATCCCACTTAGGACTGTGGGCGGCGATTCCCTGCTCGTTGACGAGCTCCGTGTAGAGCCAGTTGTCGTGGATGATCTTGTCCATCTGGTGCACGAGATCCATGCGCTCACTTTCCTTGACCAGCGTCGCCTGCTTCAGGTACATCTGGTCGTAGGCCGGATTGTCCCATCCGGTGTCGCTCCACGAGCACCACTGGGCCTTTGTCACCACCGACAACTGGAAGTCAGGGTCGACGGCGGCCACCCAATCCCACAGGGCGAGGTCGAACTTCGAGTACCCCGTGTTGGTCTTGGGATCGCACTTGTCGTCGGTCTCGATGGCGTAGGCGGCACTCGAGTCGCCGCCGCTCTGCTCCGTCAGCTTGACGCCGGCGTTTGCGAATCCCTCCTGGACGATCGAGAACACGCGGTCGCCGTTGAAGTCAAGGCTGTTTGGAACCATCACCTGGTACTGCATCTTGTGCGCCGGCTCCGCGAACTCGCCCGTCGTGGCAGGCGCGACGCGGATCCCGTCCGCGCCCTTCGTGTAGCCCAGACCGTCAAGCGTCTGGTTTGCCGCCGCGCAGTCGAACTTCAGCGGTTGGATGCTCGGGTCCTGCCAGGGCTTGGCGATGTTGCCGAGCAGACTTTCGACAGGGTCGGCATAGCCGCTGAAGACCACCTGGATGAGCTGCTCTCGATCGACGCACATCGAGAGCGCCTCCTTCACCTTCGGGTCGAGCAGCTCTCGGTGCTGAGGCTTGTGCGGGTTCGAGTTCCAGGTGATGTTGGTGATCTCACCGCTGGGGTAGGTGTCGACGAGGGCCTTGCCAGACTTCTTGACGGCGTTCACCGCCGTGAACGGCACCTCGTCCGTGGCCGAGATCTGACCGGATTCGAGGTCGGCGATCATCGAGTCGGCGTTGGTGTAGTACACATATGCCACCGCATCGACGTGCGGCTTGGGGCCCCACCAGCCCGGGTTCGGCGTGAAGACGGTCTGGCCCTTCTTGTCGTACTTGGTGATCTGGAAGGGGCCGCCGGAGACGACCGGCAGGTGTTCCTCGGGCAGGAATGTCTTCAGGTCCTTGCCGTTGTTGCCGGTGTACTTGTCCCAGACATGCTTGGGCAGTATCGGGAGGTAGGTGAGCTGCGACAGCGCGTTTCCGACCGCCTGGTCGTAGTGGAAAACGACCGTCGTAGGATCGGGCGCGTCGACGGAGGTCACGTGGGCGACATCGGACGCCTGCACCGCAGTCGGGCCGGGGTACTGGATGATCGTGTTGGCCGTCCAGGCCACGTCGTCGGACGTGAGCGGCTGGCCGTCCGACCACTTGGCGCCTGAACGGAGCTTGAAGGTAAAGGTCTTTCCGTCGGGCGAGATCGACCACGAGGTGGCGTAGTCAGGCTCGATGGTCTTCAGCCCACGTCCGTACTGCACGAGATAGGGATAGATCTCGGTGAAGGAGACGGTCGCACCCGCCTCGATGTAGTTGAAGACGTTGAGGGTATCGATGTAGTTCGTCGATCCGAGCGTGAAGATGCCACCCTCCTTGACCGTCCCCGTCCCACCGCCGGTGTCGTTACCGCTTCCGCTGCCGCAGCCGGCGGCAGCGACCAGCACCGCGACCAGCGCGGCCACTCCCAAAAGCCGTCGTGCTCTCATGTGCTCCCCTCCCTCGTTTGCAGCGCGTCGATAGCGCCGTCGTGATGATCGCGGCCTGGGCGCGGAGCGCGCTTGGCCAACTCGTCGATGTGCTCCGTGATCTCCTCCACCGCCCGCTCCAGCCACAGATGTCCCTTCTCGGCCGTGGCGACGGTGGCGTCCCCGATGACTCCCGACTCTGTCCATCCGCTCCACTGGCCCTTCACCGAGAGCGGCCCGTCCGTCCAGTCCATCCAGACCGTCTCGGAGTCCCAGTCCGGGATCTCGCGCACCGCCTTGTCCATCTGCACCAGCTGCGGACGGATCGCCAAGTACAGCGATGTCTCCAGCTCGCAGGCGTGGGCGATGCCGCCCGGCCGGTCCGAGTCGCGCGTGCGCTCCAGCAGCTCGAGCGACTCGGGCGTGGACAGATACCAGAAGGTCGCCGCGATCACGTCACGGCGCTCGAGCATCAAAAGCCGCGCCGCCATGTCCATCAGCGGGACGTTCGAGCCGTGGCCGTTGACGAACAGGATGCGGCGAAACCCGTGGTGGATCAGGCTCTTGCCGATGTCGACCAGGTACTCCACGAACCGGTTCCACTCGATCGTGATCGAGCCCGGGAAGTCCATGTGGTGGGGCGTGTAGCCGTGGGTGACGGTCGGCAGCAGCAGCGACGATCCCGTCCGCGCCAGCACCGCCCGCTCGGCTAGCGTCTCGGCGATCACGACGTCGGTGTCGATCGGCAGGTGGTATCCGTGATCCTCGAGCGTCGCGACCGGGATCACACACACCGGATCATCGGCAACCCGCGCGGCGACCTCGGGCCAGGTCAGCTCGGCGTAGCGGTGTGAGGCTGTCGGAGCGTCAGTCGAAGACATAGAACTGGTCGTCAGAGTCGCAGGGATTCCCGCGCCCGTACGTGATCTCTCCCCTTGTGACGTCGGCAATGCACCAAAAGACAGTCTTCGTCTGCGAACCCGGCTGCAGGTGGCGGCAGATCGAGTCCGGCGCGTCGCTGTGATCGCTCAGCGCCGCCCGTAAGTGTGCGGGGGTGATGTCGCCAGAGGCCAACCATCGGAGCGCGCGACGATACCGGACGTCGGAGCGCGCTGCATAGTCGACGTCGCCCTCGTAGCGCCGCATGCGGTCGCTGACGTAGTGGTTGGTGTGCGCCAGCGTGCCCGATTCTCCCGGTCGCAGCAGCTCCGCGTCGGTGGCCGATCCCTCCACCGAGACGACGCCGCCGCCGCGGTGGCTGAGCACGTTGTTGTACGAGGACGCACGCTTCGGGTGCAGCGCGGCGGCCACCGCATCGTCCAGCGTGCGGCGGCGCAGGATGTCGCGCACCTGCATCAGCCGCGGGATGCCGACCCGGTTGTCGTTCGGCGTCAGCTCGTTGCCGGTCAGCGCCAGGCCGGCCGAGTTGAAGCCGACGCTGATCCACGGCCCGACGCCGATCGTGAACACCACCGGGTCGTCGTCCACCCGCCACTCGATCGCGATCAGCCGCTCCTGGCTGGCTGCGGAGAGGTCGTTGGTGTGCGCAACCCACAGGTTGCCGTCGACCGTCGCGGGCGGGCAGGCGACCAGGTCCGAGCAGCCCCGGGCGGGCTCCGGGGCAGGTTCGTCGAGCTCCTCGATGCCGGTCGCAAACAGCGCCAGCGGCTCGACCGTCGCGGCCCGCGCGACTCCGTCCAGCTCCTCGACCAGCCACGGCAGCTCGCGGGCGGTGACGGCCCGATAGGGTGCTGCGGCGGCGATCGTCTCGGCGCTGAGAGCGGCGCAGCCGCCCCGCACCAGATCGCGGCAGGCCTCGCCGATCTGCTCGCCCACCTCCGCGTGCGAGCCGGCCACGCGCAGCAGCTCGATCGGCCGCGGCCTGCTCACGGTCGCGGCACCCTCGTGCCGACCACCAGCGTGATCGTCGATCCGGGAGCATAGGTTCCGTCGGTGGAGTACCCGGTCGCCCGAAGCACGGTGTCGCGGGCGCCATATGGCACCTTCTTGATCACGTAGTGGACGGGCCCGTGGCGGTCGAACAGCGCCCGTGCCCGCTCCAGCCGCAGCCCCACCACGGCCGGGAAGGGCACGCCGCGGTGCTCAGCCGCGCGGACGCGATCTCCCAGCGAGAGGCCGGCGGCGAGCGCCAGGGCCGTCATAGCCATCGTCACCGCCACCACCGCTGCCGTCGCGCTTCGCCGCAGGGCGGCGACGGCGGTCAGCACGACCGCGGCCGCGATCGCCGCCGCGATCAGCGTCGCTCCGCCGGAGCCGGCCAGGCCGATCGCCGCCAGCATGCACAGGGCCGCGGACACCGCCAGGCCCTCCCACGGCACCGTGACGCGCCGCTCGCCGGGCGGGGGTGCGGACGGGGGCTCGGGCTGCTCGCTCACCGCACAACGATACCGCCCACCGGTTGAGATGTGACGCCACGTGGTATAGATCGGACGGATGGCTTCAGGGGCATCATCGCGATCGGCGCCGCGCTACCGCCAGGTGGCCGACCTGCTGCAATCCGACATCGTCTCCGGCGCCATGCAGGCGGGACAGCGCGTGCCGTCGGAGCGGTCGATCGCCGAGCAGCACGGGCTGTCGCGGATGACCGCCCGCCAGGCGGTCGAGCTGCTGGTGCGCCGCGGTGTCGTCTTCCGCCGTCCCGGATCGGGCACGTACGTGGCGCCGGCGCGGGTCGAGCACACGCTGCAGCGGTTCGCGGGCTTCTCGGAGCAGATGCGCTCGCAGGGCATCGAGCCCGGCGGCCGCGTGCTTTCGGTGGAGCTGATCGAGGAGGAGGATCCCGTCGTCGAGCAGGCGCTGGGCCTGGAACCGGGCGAGCATTTCTGGACGCTTCGCCGGGTGCGCTTCGGCGACGGCGAGCCGCTCGTGATCGAGCGGTCGCACGTGCCGGCCGCGATCTGCCCTGACCTCGGCGACCATGACCTCGCCCACGGCTCGCTGTACGACCTGATGCGATCCAGCTACGGCGTCGATCCGGTGCGCGCACACGAGACGATCGAGCCGACGGCCTGCGAGCCCGAGGACGCACGCCACCTCTCGACCCGCGCCGGCGCTCCCGCGATCCTGGTCACGCGCATCGCCTACGAGGCCAAGGGCCGGTCGGTGGAGCACGCGCTCGACCTCTACCGCGGCGATCGCGCCCGGTTTGTGATCGACCTCACCTCCTAGCGTCAGGCCGTTCTCATAGGGCAACGGACGCTTGACGTTCCCTGCCGCTCTGCCGATACACAT
>JAWVDZ010000034.1:0-9080 GCA_033856955.1 Gaiellales bacterium | reverse complement strand
AGCGCTGGGCGCCGGCGATGCTGCCCTACCCGCTGATCTCGCAGGCGTGGCTGGAGCGCGGCACCGGCGACTGGGCTGCGGCCGTCACCGATCTCGAGGTCGCGATCCAGCGATCGGCCGAGAGCGGGCGCGCCAACGACGAGGCCTGGGCGCACTCGATCCTGGCCTGGATCCGTGCAGCCCAGGGTCGCGACGAGCTGGTGGAGTGGCACGTCGCGCGCCAGCTCGAGCTCGACCGCGAGCTGGGCCTGCCCTACCAGGCCATGACCACCGAGGCCTCGCGCGGCCTGCTGGCGCTCGGCCGCGGCGACGCTCAGGCGGCGATCCCGCATCTGCGGCGCGCGCTCGAGCAGAAGCACGAGCGCGGGTACTGCGATGCCACCACGCATCCGGTCGTCACGCCGGATCTGATCGAGGCACTGGTTCGTTCGGGCGACCGCGGGAGCGCGCAAGAGCTGCTCGAGCAGTTCGTGACCGAGGCGACGCGGCCGTCGGCGCAGGGTCTGGCGCTGCGCTGCCGCGCGTTGCTCGAGGACGATGGCGACCTGTTCACGCAGGCCGCCGAGCTCCAGGAGCTGGCGGGCGACCGCTTCGCGCTCGCCCGCACCCGCCTGCTGCACGGCGAGCGGCTGCGCCGCGAGGGTCGCCGCAAGGACGCCCGGGCGCTGCTGGAGGCGGCGCGCGAGCAGTTCATCGAACTCGGAGCGGCGCCCTGGGCGGCGCGCGCGGACGAGGAGGATGGTCGCAGCGCCCGGTCACTCCAGCCGTCCGAGGCCGCCCGCGACCAGCTCACCGCCAGCGAGCACCAGGTCGCCAGCCTGGCCGTGCGCGGGCTGCAGAACCGCGAGATCGCCGGCCGGCTGTTCATGAGCGTGAAGACGGTGGAGGCGCACCTGACCCGGATCTATCGCAAGCTCGAGGTGCGCACGCGGGTGGAGCTGGTGCACAGCTACCGCCCGCAGGTCGAGGAGTGACGTGACGTCGGCGGCGCTCGCTACGGTGATCGGATGCGCCTGCCCGCCGCACGCTTCGACCCGATCGTCAATGCCGACCGCCCCAACTGGCTGAGTGCCGGCCTCATCCGGCTGCTGGTGCTGTGCGCGTTCATCGTGCTGGTCGAGATGCTGCGGCCGCGTCTCTCGCCGCACTCGGCCGGCCTGATCGCGATCGCCGGCGCGGTCGCGGTGCTGGCCGGAGCGGCGGTGTTCGTGGGAGCGGCCCGACGGCTGGCCGAGCATCTGCCGTTCCTGTCCGGTTCGCAGCGGATGGCGGACGCGCTGGTGCTCCAGCTGCGCAGGATCGGCCTGCCGCTGCTGGCGCTGCTGTTCTTCCTGTTCTGGACGTTCGTCTACCTCGCGCTGTGGGCGATCCATCCCGGTGACGCGTTTCGCGGCCTGGGGTCCGATCCGCGCTTCGCGGACTTCTTCTACTACGCGGTCTCGACCGCCCTGATCTCGCCGCCGGGCGACATCCTCGCCCACTCGCGCGGTGTCCGCGCGGCGACCATGATCGAGATGCTGACCGGCTTCGGCGTCCTGACGGCCTACCTCTCGAGCTTCATAGACTTCGGCGCGGAGCGATCGGCTCCGCCGGCCCAGCCGCGCGACGGCTGACCGTGATAGAAAGCGGCATGGAGCCGACCAGAGAACAGATCGACGCCTACGCCCGCGACGGCTTCGTGGTGGTGGAGCGGTTCCTCCCGGCTGAGGAAGTCGCGCGCGTGCGCGAGCACTTCGACCGCTGCTTCGACCACGCCTGGGAGACGGGGATCACGCCGGACGAGGTCAACTACCAGCCGGGTGTGACGCCTCCCGACAAGACGCGCCAGATGTGCAACCTGTGGAAGGCCGACCGCACGATCGCCGCCACCACGCTGGCCGCCCGCAACGGCGAGTTCGCCGCCAAGCTGGAGGGCGAGCCGGGCATGCGCCTGTTCATCGACAACGCGGTCTGGAAGCCGGCCAACGGCAAGGCGCTGCTGGCGCACCAGGACGCGACGTACCAGGGCTGTTTCGATCCGCCCAATCTCACGACCTGCTGGATGGCGCTCGAGGAGACGCATGCCGACACCGGCACGATCTACTACGCGCGCGGCTCCCACCTGTGGGGCGATTTCGGCATGGGCGGGCAGTTCCACGCGCCGGACGACTGGACCGGCTTCATGCGCGAGGTCTGTCCCCCCGAGCGGATGGCCGAGCTGGAGTGGGTGCCGATCGAGGTGCCCGCCGGCGGTGCCGCGTTCCACTCGGGCCTGACCTTCCACGGCTCTCCGTCCAGCGAGCGCGCCGACCGCGAGCGGCGGGCGATCATCAGCCACATGATGACCACCCGCAGCCGCTGGCACCCCACCAACGTGCATCCGGTGTACAGCCGCTACAAGCGGCCCGGCGAGCTGGAGCTGGACGAGGCGTTCTTCCCGATCATGTGGCGCGAGGACGGCTACCGGACGCCGTCCATCGACAGCGCCTTCGCCTCAGCGGCCTGAGGCGTCGCCCCACCACCGGAGGCTGGTAATGGGCCGGGAAGGGGTCAGACCCCACTGTAGAGAGTGGGGCTAAGCGGAGTCGAACAGGTGTCGCTCGGCATCGCTTGGCGTCTCGAAGGACGACGCCCAGATCGCAAGCTGCTCGGCGCTGATCTCGGCGGTGGTGTGGGGCGCGTCGGCATAGCGCTTGGCAGCGCGCCGCACCAGCTCATCCAACTCCGCGTCCAAGACGTGCAGCTCAACCCGCACGCGCTGCGCTCGTGCGCGCAGGCGCAGCGCGTCGCGTTCCTCCCGACTCCACAGGCCGAAGTCGAGGATGCAGCTGCGCCCGGCCGCCAGCAGCTCGAAGGCCAGCTCGATCAGCTGGGCTTCCACGCGGACGCGCAACTGCTCGTCGTACAGGTCACCGCCGAGCGCCAACACCCACTCGTCTTTGGTGAAGCGATGCGCGTCCCGCTCGACAGCCAGACGGCGAGCCAGCGTGGTCTTGCCTGATCCTGGAAGCCCGCAGGTCAGGTGCAATGTTGGTTCATGGCCGACGTCGGGTCGCATGCGACCAAGTTAGACCCTGCACGGGCCGTCGTCACACGACCGGGGTCTGACCCCGCAGGGGTCTGACCCCTTCCACGTGCCACGGGCCAGCTGTCGCCCGTCCGGCAAACCCGCTACTCGGCCGGCGGCGCGGTGCCGAGGAACCCGGCCACCATCGCCCGCATGTTCCAGCGTTCCATGCTTATGTAGGTCGCGCCCGGGGAGCTGGGCGGGCCGAGGGTGTCGCCGTAGAGGTTTGCGTACACCCGCACACCGGCCTCGGCGGCGATTCGCTCCTCGAGGCTGGGGTTGAGCGACGACTCGGTGAAGATCGCCTTCACGTGCGCAGCTCTGATCCGTTCGATCAGATTGGCGACGCTCTTTGCGCTGGGCTGAGCCGCGGTCGAGAGCGAGGGGATGACCGAGCCGACGATCGTGATCCCATAGTGAGCGGCGAAGTACCCGAAGGCATCGTGGTTGGTGACGAGCTTTCGCTGCGCCCGCGGGACGGTGGCGATCAGCTGGGCGTTGGCCCGGTCCATCGCCTGTATGCGCGCGACGTAGCGGTCCGCGTTGCGCTGGTAGACGGCCCGTCCGCCGGGGTCGATCTCACCCAGCCTCTGGGAGAGCGCGCGCACCGCCCGGTCGAACAGCGTGGGATCATGCCACCAGTGCGGATCTCCATCCGGCTCGGCCGAGTCACCAGGTCGCACCGGCAGTCCATCCGACGCGACGAACACCGGCGTCCCGGAGGCCGCGCTCTCGACGAGCTGATCGGCCCAGCTGTCCACGCCAACGCCGGACTCGACGACCAGCTTCGCGCCGGAGAGGGCAACGGCCGTTCCGGGCGTGGGTTCGAAGTCGTGCGGGTCGACGTTCGGCTTGAGGATGCCGACCAGATGGACGCGGTCGCCACCGACGTTGCGCGCCATGTCCTGCATCTGGGTGGTCGTCGCGACGACCGTGACCTGGCCCGGCTCGGACGATCCGATCTTGGTGGTCGTACATCCCGACGCGGCCGCCATCGCGGTGACGGCGATCAACAGGCTCAACGCGAAACGGGACACGGGTGGGCGACTCTAGCACAGTGAAAACCGATTTCACACTCAGTAGACGGCGGTGGTTCCCATTTTCGCTATACTCGCGGGATGGAGATGGGACGAAACCGGCGAAACCGGCTTGTGCTGCTCGAGGCGGGACGGTCGCTGGACCGGGCGTTCAGCGTCCGCGAGCTGCACACCGCCGCCCGGGCGGCGGCGCCGAAGCTCGGCCTGACCACCGCCTACCGCGCGGTTGATCGCTGGCGCGACGAGGGATTCGTCGAGGAGGCCGGCAGCCGCGACGGCGAGGCGGTGTACGTGTTGTGCAGTGCCCAGGGGCACCACCATCACCTCGTCTGCGTCGAGTGCGGCGCCACGGCCATGCTCGAGGGCTGTGCCCTCGAATCGGTGCGCCAGGCGAGCGCCGGAGCCGGGTTCGAGTTGCTCGACACCGCACTCGCTGCGCTGCCGGCGCGCTGCGCTGACTGCGCGCGCGGCCATGCCTCCTGAGCCGATCGAGGACACCGCCTCGGTCGCCGTGGAGATCAGCGATCTGACCGTTGCCTACGGTGGCACGCTGGCCCTGGAAGGCATCTCCCTGACCCTTCCGGCGGGAGCGATCATCGGGCTGATCGGCCCAAATGGGGCCGGCAAGACGACGCTGCTTCGGGCCATCCTCGGGACGGTGAAGCCGGCCGCCGGCACGGTGACGGTTTCCGGGCGGGTGGCCTACATGCCTCAGCTTGGCACCGCCGCCTGGGCGTTCCCGCTGAACGTGACCGACGTCGCGCTCCAGGGCAGCTATCGCCGTGCCGGCTGGCTTCGCCGGCCGTCCAGCGCGGAGCGTGGCCGCGCCGACGCCGCACTGGCGGCGGTGGGGATGCGGGAGCAGGCTTGCCGGCAGATCGGCGAGCTCTCCGGTGGTCAGCGCCAGCGCGTGCTGCTGGCGCGCGCGCTCGTGCAGGAGGGCGACCTGCTGCTGCTCGACGAGCCCCTGTCGGGAGCGGACGCGGCCACCGAGGCGTCGTTCATCGAGCGGCTTCGCCTGCTGCGCGACGAAGGGCGCACCGTCCTGATCTCCAGCCACGACCTGGGCTGGGCGAGCACGCACTGCGATCTGGTGTGCCTGCTCGCACGCCGCGTGATCGCCTTCGGCCCGCCCGCCGAGGCGCTCGACGCGACCCACCTGGCCGAGGCCTACGGCGGCCAGATCCTCGATGTCGGCGGTATTCGCATCCTCGCCCCCGAAGGCCACCACAGCCACTGATGCTCCACTATCTGACCGATCCGCTGCAGTTCGAGTTCATGCGCCGGGCGTTCATTGCCGTGATCCTGACCGGTGTCGCGTCGGGCGTACTCGGCAGCTACGTCGTTCTGCGCGGGCTGGCCTTCATCGGCGACGCCCTGACGCACGCCGTCTTCCCCGGGATCGTGATCGCGTTCGCGATCGGCCAGAGCATCCTGCTCGGCGCGCTAGTCGTCGGGCTGCTCACGGCGCTCGGCATCGCCGTCATCAGCCGTGGCCGGCGGGTGAGCGAGGACACGGCGATCGGGATCCTGTTCGCGGCCATGTTCGCCCTCGGCGTGGTGCTCGTGTCGAGCCTCGCCACATACCAGAAGGACGTGGCCGATCTCCTGTTCGGCGACATCCTCGGCGTGTCGCGGACAGACCTCTACCTCGCCGGCACCGCCACCCTGATCGCCGTCGCCGCGATCCTGCTTCTGAACAAGGAGTTCGCCCTGGTCGCCTTCGACCGCGAGATGGCAGACGCGATGCGCTACCCCGTCTTCCTGCTCGACCTGCTGCTGCTCGGGCTGATCACGCTCGCGATCGTCGTCTCGCTGCGCGCGATCGGCAACATCCTCGTCCTGGCGATGCTGGTCACCCCGGCCGCGACGGCTCGGCTGGTCACCAACCGCCTCCTCACCATGCAGCTTCTGTCCGCCGCGATCGGCTCCGCCGCGGGCATCATCGGGCTCTACATCAGCTTCTGGTGGAACGTCGCCTCGGGCGGTGCGGTCGTGCTCACCGCGACCGGCATCTTCTTCTTCGTGTTCGCCGTCGAGCACTTCAGGGCACGTCGGACGCGGGCCACGCTCCCCGTGCCGGCCTGACCCGGTCGTCTGGGCTTCAACGGAGAGGGAGGGATTCGAACCCTCGCTGGAGGTTTACCCCCCAGACCCACTTAGCAGGCGGGCGCCTTCAGCCACTCGGCCACCTCTCCCTTGAGGCCGCCCGCGGGCGGCCACCTCCGTAAGATACCCCGTCATGTGGCGCCGTGTGCTCGTGCTCTGGTCGTCAAGCCGCGTCGCCATCGTGGTGCTGGGCTGGTTGTTGACGACCCAGCTCGGCTGGCACAGGTCACTGGAGCCGTGGCAGCGCCAGCCGTGGACGGCGCTGACCGGCTGGGATTCGGTCTACTACATCCGGATCGCGGAGGACGGCTACCTGAACGGCCCTCGGGTCGCCTTCTTCCCGCTCTACCCGATGCTGATCCGGGGCCTCGAGGCGGTCAGCGGCCTGGGCGACGCGATCGCCGCGCTGGCGGTGTCCAACCTGGCGGTGCTGGCCGCGCTGGCCGGGATGTACGTGTTGGCGCGGGAGCGGCTGAGCGAGGCACACGCCTGGCGGGGCACGCTGTACATGGTGCTTTCGCCGTACGGCTTCGCGCTGGGTCTGGCCTACAGCGAGGGCCTGTTCCTGGCGCTGGCGGTCTGGCTGTTCGTGTTCAGCGACCGCCGCCGTCACGGGCCCGCGATCGTGCTGGGAGTGCTGGCCGGCCTGACGCGGGTGAACGGGCTCGCCCTGATCCTGCCGCTCGCCATCATCGCCTGGCGGCGCCGGTCTGCGGCGGCCGGACTGGTGGCGGCCGCGCCCGCCATCGGCCTGGGCCTTCACATGGCGTGGCTCCAGCATGCGGTCGGAGATCCGCTCGCCTTCGTGCACGCGCAGGGCCGCTGGGGAGGCCACGCCAGCTTCCCCCCGATCGCGCTGGGCGAGGAGTTCTGGCAGTTCGCGCAGACCGGCCGCGCGATCCACCTGCTGAGTGCGGTCACGGTGATCGTCTACCTGGCGCTGCTGGTCCCGATCCTGCGCTTGCCGCTGTTCGCCGAGCACCGCGCGGAGGACGTCGCCTACGTGGGCGGAATCTTCGCGCTGCCGCTGCTGGCCGGCGTGCTCCAGTCCTCGGGCCGCTTCGGCCTGCTCGCCTTCCCGCTGTTCTTCGCGCTGGCAGACCTGGGGCTGCGCCGTCCGTCGCTGCACCGCGCCTACGTCGTGTTCGCGCCGGTGGTGCAGGTGCTGGCGTTCGGCTACGTGGCGCTCGGCTACCTGGTGCCCTGAACGGCTGGGCTCACTGCTCGGTGAAGACCGTCACGCCGATCAGGAAGCCCTTCGGCCGGCCGCTGGTGTAGGCGTACAGGTAGAACGAGTACACGCCGCCGTGCTGGATGCTCTTCGACTGGCCGTTGAATGTCCAGCTGCTGGGCAGCGTCGTCTGGCTGCGCTTGGGGTAGCGCACCAGGATCGTGTGGCCGAACCGCTGAAGGATGTACGCGTAGAGGCGGGCGCCGGGGTAGGGCGTCCAGTCGACCGGCGGCGACAGGTCGGAGATCAGCGAGCCGTTGCGCGGCGTGCAGATGCGGCCGGTGCGAACGGCGGCCGCGTCGGCGGCCGAGAACACCAGGTGGCTGTGGTCGAACGATGTGTAGACGGCGTAGAGCGCGTAGTGGTAGCTGTGGAACTGGTCGAGGCCGGTGTCGGTGACGGCTCCCGCCGTGTGCCTGACGATCGCGCCGTCGAACGGGCCCCTCGGCGTGTGGGCCGAGTTCCGCACCACCTGCACCCGCACGAAGCCGACGGCGTCCGGGTTGCGCCAGGTCAGCCGGACGTCCGTGCACCCCGGGGCCGCACGCAGGGCGGCCACCGAGGCGGGCCGCACACCGGTGCCGGTCAGCGCGACGTTGAGCGTGTGGGCGGTGCCGTCGGCGTCGTTTCGCACCAGCAGGGTGGCGACCCTTGCGCCGAGCTTGGTGGGCGCAAACCGGACGTTGATATTGCAGGTGTCGCCTGGCGCGATGGGGGCCTCGGTGCAGGTCTGGATGCCCAGCGTGAAGCTCTTGTAGTTCAAGCCTCCGATCGCGACCGACGCGATGTGCAGGGTCGCCGTGCCCGTGTTGGTGATGGTTGCGGTGATCGGATTGCTGAGACGGCCGACCGGCAGAACCTCGAAGCCCATGCTGAGCGGGTTGCTGTTGATGCCGGGGATCAGCACCGTGCCGGTGATCGAGACGGCTTGCTTGCTGCCGGCGGTGCCGCCCGAGTCGTCGGTGAACGTGAGCGTTGCACTCTGCGGGGCCGTCGAGGTGGGCGAGAACTTGATGTCGACAGTGCAGTGGTCGCCGGGTGCCAGGGTGCTGCCCGCACAGGGCGTGGTGGTGACCACTTTGGTGAACGTGCCGTCTCCAGTCAGCACCGCGCCGCCGCTGGGGATCACGAGCGAGGCGTCCCCGGTGTTGGTCAGCGTGATCGTCTTGGTGTCGCTGCCGTTGATCGGCGTTGCGAAGCTGAGAGTCCCGGAGGGGGACGCGAGGGGTGCGGTGCCGTTACCCGTCAGGCCGACCGCGGTAGTCGGGTTGGCCGGGTCGTTGCTGTTGATCGAGAGTGCGGCGCTGGCCGGGCCTGACGATGTGGGCGAGAACCTCACCGAAATGGCGCAGGTGTCGTTTGGTGCGATCGGGCTAGCCTCGACGCAGGCGTTGTTTGTGACGTCGAACTGCAGATCCGACGATCCTGCTCCGGTTACGTTGAGATCGGCGTTCCCGGTGTTCTTGACGATCACGTCGACCGCGGCAGATGTCGTGCCCACCTTCTGATCGCCGAAATCGACCGGAACGGTGTACTGGACGGTGAGCACAGGCGACGGCGCCGCCGTGCCGTTGCCGGAGAGCGCCGTCGAGTCGACGACCACATACGACTCGGTCGGGTCGAGCACCTCGAGCGATGCGCCGTACGGCCCGGTGCC
>JAWVDZ010000033.1:0-4638 GCA_033856955.1 Gaiellales bacterium | reverse complement strand
GCGTTATCCAGTCCTTATCGTTCCCAACCACAGAGTGAGGTGGCCTCGTGCGTGCTGCGATCTTGTTGGTCGGGCTTATCGGTTGCGAGTTTGCCCTCTGCTCTTGCGGTGATTCGGCCACGTCGTCTTCCCGCACGTCCTCCGCGCCTGGAGGCGCGGCCTCCCCCGCGGACGCTCAATACGCCGGCGCGTTCCGGCAGGATTACGTGAAGGTGGTGTCCACGCTAAACGCCGTGTCGGCAGCCTGCGATCACACCCTCACAACCGCCACACTTCCCGCCTGCGGAAAACGTGTCGCCGCGTTCCAAACCGCGATGCATAACCTCAGCACCTATATCCAGCAACGCACGCCGCCCGCCAACGCGGCCACACAAGTCCACACCACCGCCCAAGCCCTCGCCTCAATGCAGGCGACCTTCGGGATGCTCGCCGAGCGGATCAAGAACCGGAACGCA
Organism: Gaiellales bacterium; assembly: GCA_033856955.1. Classification (GTDB taxonomy): domain Bacteria; phylum Actinomycetota; class Thermoleophilia; order Gaiellales; family JAICJC01; genus JAICYJ01. Next base: position 4,183 of record JAWVDZ010000033.1, on the reverse strand, counting down.
AAGGCCGTGAATGCAATGGCCGGCAGCGGGAAGCCGCTAACCGACTCCATCGTGTCCTTCTTTGACGCTGCCATCCCATCACTCGACGCGGTTCTGCCCGGCCAGCCGTTCCCGCCACCGACAGGCTGATCGATTTCGCTGGTCGGCCAGGCTGGCGGAAGCAAAAGTCATTGGCAGCGTCCGGGACTCCGCAGCACCCAGCCCAGTAGCACCTTGAGGTCTGCGCCGATGCCGGGCAGGTTGACGCAGTGCAGCTATCGCCTCGGCAGGTCAGGAGCCAGTTGCGACCGCCGCTTCGAGCGCCGCCCGTATCGTCCCTGGCTCGATGTCGAACCCGGTCGCACGCGCGGGCCGCTCCAGTTCACACCAACGCGGAACCCTTCCCGTTCAAGCTCCGGTAGCGACTTCTCGAAGAACGCATCAAGCGGGATCTCGACCGGCTCGAAACCCTGGTAGGCCGGGGCTGTGGCGATGATCTTCTCGACGCGCGAGCGTGTGGACCGAACCGGCCGAGAGCGGTGGCCGGACGCTCTGGTCGTTCCGTAGACTGGGCGTGATGACAAGTCAGACGCGCAGTCTCATCCCGGATTTCGTCAGCCACTACTACCTGCCGGGTACGAGGCCGTTCCTGAACCTGTCCGAACTTTCGGCTGAGGAACGTCCGGGGGTGCTACTGGCGCTGGACAAGCGTCGCGTGGCCGGTGAACACAAGCGCGTCTTTGGCTCCCGCTACATGGATCTTCGTCGTCGCGCCGAGGCGCGGCTCTTAGAGTTGTTCGAGCAGGCCGGAGGTCGGCCCGAGCGGACTGCGCCCCACTACTTCGTGTTGGGCGAATCGGCCTGGTATCGCGGTCTCGCTCCAGGGATGCAGGCGGCGGTGTTGCCGCTCTCCGAGTTGCCGTCCATAGTCACCAGTTTCACCTACCCGGACAGCTTCACCGCTACGGGACTGGTCGCGGACTTCGGCCTGCCCTACGAGTCGCGCCCCTACCACCACCGAGCCTTCCGTATCGAGGAACTGCCCGAGGTAGTCGGGCTGTATGGGCTTCCTCCCGAAGAACCGGCTCCCGTCTATGAAGGGTATGAGCGCCATGCCTTCGAGAAGTACATCGAGGTTCAGGTCTGGTCGGACGCTCCAATCCAGCGGTTCCTACGCCCAGCGCGTGTATGAGCATCTAGCCGGGTGGGCCGCCACCGCCAGTAGCACCTGAGGGGCGCGTCCGCGCGCGGGCGGCGTCGATGAATCCGAGCAGCGCGGCGACGCCGCGAGGGCCCCGACCCGTGAATACCCCACCACGACGCGCGCAACGGCGCACACCGCGGTGAGGATCGGTGCCAGCCGTGGAACCCTCGGAGATCGCCCGCCCCGGGGACGGCGGGCGACTGTTGGGCGACGGTCCGCGATGGCTCAAACTGGCGATTCGCAGCGTCACGACTGGGCGATGAGCCGGCCAAGCGGACCGTCCGAAGCTCGGCGGGAACCGCCCAACCATGCGCCACACGAACGCTGAAACGAACGGCGGGGGTGGGATTCGAACCCACGAGTGACCTTGACGGCCACTGCCGGTTTTCAAGACCGGTGCGTTCAACCGCTCCGCCACCCCGCCTGGGGTGATCCTACTTGGACGCCGGGCATCGGATCTCACGCCGTGATACCTGCGAACGTTGTCAGGACGGAGATGAGCGAACACGCAAAGCACGGCATCGGCGAGCTGATCGCCCGCGGCTACGACCGGGTCGCGGAGGAGTACGCCGCGCTCGAGTCGGATTCCGCACCGTGGCCCAGGCTGGCGCGGCTGCGGGCGTTCATCGCCGACCTGCCGGACGGCTCGCGCCTGCTCGATGTCGGATGCGGCAACGGCATCCCGGCCACCCGGGAGATCGCCCTCAGGCACGGCGTGATCGGCGTCGACATCTCGCCTGCGCAGATCGCGCTTGCTCGCTCGAACGTCCCCAACGCCACGTTCCACTGCGCCGATGTGCGCGAAATCGAGTTCCCCGCTGGGTCGTTCGATGCCATCGTCGCGCTGTACCTGATCGACAACGTGCCGCGGGAGGATTACGCGGCGCTGTTTCGCCGGCTGGCCGGCTGGCTGCGGCCGGGCGGTCGCATCCTGCTCAGCGCCGAACCCGGCGACGACCCCGGCCGCATCTACGAGTGGCTGGGCGTGCCGATGTTCATCAACACGCTTCCGGCGGAGGAGGTCGCCGCCCTGCTCAGCGAGGCATCGCTTCGCGTGGAGCAGATGGAATCGGAGTCACAGCTCGAGGGCGGCCGCGAGATCGAGTTCGTCTGGTTCGTTGCCGAGAGGTGAGCCGCCCGCCGCGCTCAGATCGTGTCCAGCGCCTGCTCGAGATCCACCCACAGGTCGTCGGGATGCTCGAGGCCGACGGACAGCCGAAGCAGCCCCTCGGGCACGCGTCCCTCCTGTTCGATCCGCCCACGCCGCTCGATCAGCGACTCGACGCTGCCCAGGCTGGTGGCGGGGTGGATCAGGTGCAGCGCGCGCTCGACCGCCTCGGCCGCCTCGGCGTCGGCGACCTGGAACGAGAGCATCCCGCCGAAGCCGCCCCGCATCTGGCGCTTCGCGAGCTCGTGGCCGCGGTCGCCGGGCAGCCCGGGGTAGTGCACCGCGGCCACCCGCGCGTGTCCGCCCAGCTTGCCGGCCAGCAATAGCGCGCTGGCGCTCTGGCGCGCCACCCGCACGGCCAGCGTGCGCAGCCCGCGCAGCAGCAGCCAGGCCGGATCGGGCGCGAGCACCGTGCCGGTCTCGGTGCGCAGGTGGATCAGCCGATCGGCGAGGGCCGGATCGCGCAGTGACAGCACACCCGCCAGCGTGTCGGAGTGCCCGGACAGGTACTTGGTGCCGCTCTGCAGGCAGACGTCGGCGCCCAGGTCGAGCGGCCGCTGCTGAAGCGGCGAGGCGACGGTGTTGTCGCACACCAGCAGCGCCCCGCCGGCGTGCACGGCCTCGGCCGCCAGCGCGATGTCGATCACGTCCAGCGTCGGATTCATCGGCGTCTCGATCAGCACCAGCGCCGCGCCGTCCGCAGCTTTGGCCAGCGCATTCATGTCCCTCGCCGGGTAGCGCCGCACCTTGACGCCCCATGGCTCGAGCAGCTCGCCCGCCAGCGTCTCCACGCCATAGTAGCCGCCGTCCGCGATCGCCAGCGCCCGACCCGGCGCGAGCGCCGTCAGGCACAGCATCGTCCAGGCCGTCATGCCGCTCGAGAACAGGATGGCGGTCGAATCCTCGATCTCGCCCAGGATCCGCTCGGCTTGGCTCGCGACCGGCACCGTCGATCTACCGTAGGGGGAGCTCCGCTCGGCCAGCGGCATGTTGTGGAACGTGACCGAGCGCTCGAGTGAGGGCGCCAGGCCCGCGCCCGGCTGTCGGGAGGCGGCTTGCAGGGCTGACTCTGGATCCATCGTCGAACCCTACCGTCCCGGCGCTCTCAGCCGGCGGCGATCAGCGGCGGCGCGCCGAAGGCGTGCAGCGGCTCGGGCGTGCGGATCGAGCCGTCCTCCTGCTGGCCGTACTCGATCAACGCCAGCAGCGTGCGGCTCGATGTCACCGCGGTGCCGTTCAGCATGTGCACGTGTCGCGGCCCCTGCTCGGAGCGGTAGCGGGTGTCGAGCCGGCGGGCCTGGTAGTCGGTGCAGTTCGAGCACGAGGTCAGCTCGCGGTAGCGCTGCTGGCCGGGCAGCCACACCTCGATGTCGTACTTCTTGGCCGCCGATGCGCCCAGGTCGCCGACGGGGATGTTCTGCACGCGGTAGTGGAAGCCCAGCTCCTGCGCGATCCGCTCCTCGATGGCGAGGATCCGGTGGTGCTCCTCTTGCGAGTGCTCGGGCAGGCAGTAGACGAACATCTCCAGCTTGTCGAACTGGTGAACGCGGAAGATGCCGCGGGTGTCCTTGCCGCCCGCCCCGGCCTCGCGCCGGAAGCAGGTGGAGTATCCGGCGTAGCGCAACGGCAGCTCCTGCTCGGCCAGGATCGCGCCGCCATGCAGCGAGGCCAGCGGCACCTCCGCGGTGCCGACCAGGAACAGCTCGTCCTGGGGGACGCCGTACACCTGCTCGCGTGCCTCGGGGAAGAAGCCGGTGCCCTCCATGGCGGCCTCCCGCACCAGCACGGGCGGGATCACCGGCGTGAAGCCCTCCGCCAGCAGCTTTGCCAGC
>JAWVDZ010000032.1:0-10285 GCA_033856955.1 Gaiellales bacterium | reverse complement strand
GTCTCCGACATCGAGCAGGTGGCCCGCCGGGTGATCGTGATCAACCACGGCCGGCTGATCTACGACGACCGCGTGTCGCAGATGCGCCGCGCGCTGATGGGCACGAAGATGGTGGACGTGCGGTTCGAGCACCCGCCGGGCACGATCGCGATCGAGGGCGCGCGGCTGGTGAAGCTGACGGGATCTGGGGCGAAGCTGGTGGTGGACACCGGCCGGCGGCCGATCCGTGCCGTGCTTGACGACCTGCTCGACCGCTACCAGGTGGTGGACATCTCGGTCAGCGACCCGCCGCTCGAGGAGATCGTGTCGCACATCTACGCGAGGCCGGCATGAGCGCCTACTGGGCGGGGTTCGACCGCGGCTTCCGGCGCACCGTTGCCGATCCCGGCGACATGGCGGTGCGAGTCGGGTTCTTTGCGATCATCCTGGTCGTGATGACGGCGCTGTGGCGGGCGGCCGTCGATTCGCACGGCGGCTCGGTCGGCGGCTACGACATGCCCGCGCTGCTGTGGTACGTGTTCGCAGCCCAGACGGCGGTGCTGGGCGTGCGGCCGCGCTCGGTCGAGGAGATCGGCGACGAGATCGGCTCGGGCGCGATCGCGATCCAGATGCTGCGGCCGGTCTCGGTGGTCGGCATGCGGATCTCGATCGAGCTGGGTGAGGCGGCGGCGCGCATCATCGGCGCGCTCGTGGCAGGTGGCCTGCTGACGTGGGGGTTCGCCGGTCCGCCGCCTTCGGCCGCGGCCCTGGCGCTGGCGGTGCCCGCGATGATGCTTGGCTGCGCTGCCAACATCGCCTCCCAGCACGCGTTCGGCGCGGTCGCATTCTGGCTGCTGGACGCCAAGTCGTCGTGGTTCTTCTACCAGAAGCTGGTGTTCCTGCCCGGCGGCATGCTGATCCCGCTGGAGCTTCTGCCCCACCCGCTGGAGCTGGCCAGCCGGCTGCTGCCGTTTGCGACCATGGCCTACGTGCCCGGCCGGCTGGCGTCCGGTGACGCCGATCCGATGCTGCTGGTGTGGCAAGTCGGGTGGCTGGCGGCGCTGATGGCCGCGGCGGTGGCGGCGTTCGCGGCCGGCGAGCGCAGGCTGCAGGTGATGGGCGGATGAACGCAATCGCGGCGACGCTTCGGTCGGCAGCCGCGGACGCGATCGCGAACCTCGGCTCGTTCTGGTTCCAGGTCTCGCTGATGATCGCCAACGACGTCACGTGGGTGCTGTTCTGGGTGCTGTTCTTCAACCGCGTCGGCCACGTCAAGGGCTGGGCGGTGCAGGACGTGATCGTGCTGTTCTCGATCCTGCTGGTGTCCGCCGGCCTCTCGCTGGGCGTGTTTGCCAACTGCCGCCGGATCGGGCACCTTGCCGCCGACGGCGAGCTGGACGAGACGCTGGTGTTGCCGGTCTCCCCTCTGCCATATCTGCTCTCGCGGCGGATCGATGCCGCCAACGTCGGCGACCTGCTGTTCGGGCCGGTGCTGTTCGTGGTTGCGGGGCACCCGACGCCGCAGCGGGCGGCGCTGTTCGTGGTCGGCGCGCTGGCGGGATCGCTGGTGCTGATCGGCTTCCTGGTCGCCTGCGGCGCGCTGACCATGTTCGTCGGCGGCCGTGGCGAGCAGGCCGACCTGGGGTTCAACGCGATCCTGATCTTCGCCAGCTACCCGCTCGACCTGTTCGGCGGCGCGACCAAGGTGCTGCTCTTCACCGCCGTGCCGGCGGCGTTCGTGACCGGCATCCCGGCGCGCTTGGTGCGCGAGTTCGACGCTCCCTCGGCGCTGCTGCTGGTGGTGGTGTCGCTGGCGTTCGGCCTGCTCGGCTGGGGCCTCTTTCAGCTCGGCCTGAGGCGCTACAGCTCGGGCTCGATCTGGGCCCGCTGACCCTACGATCTCGAGCGCCACCCGCCCGTAGCCGATATGTGAGGCGTGTGGTTCGCCCAACTCGTCTCGAAGGTCTTCCTCACGCTGGATCGGCTGCTGCCCTCCGATCCGGCACTACGGCTGGTCGCCGCGTTCGTCTTCATGTGGACGTGGTGGAGCGGATTTTTCTACCTAGTACCGACGCTCGGTAGCCGCACATCGAGATCCGGCCATCAGGTCAACCACGCGCACGGCCACCTCATTGCTGCGCTGCTCGTGGGCCTCGGTTTCACGGTGCTCTGCTCCATCGTCCTGCTGGTCGTGTTCACGATCCGCTCAGACGACTCCTGATCCGCCGCCGAGCGCCACAAGACCATCACGCCAGCGTCACACCGGACCGGGGAGTGTTTGACTCCAATAATTGGCCGCGCGAACGACTTGGCTTAACCACGCGGGAGGTAATGCAACGAAGGTGCAACAGAACAGCAACGGCCACCTCATGCGTGTTTGACTCCAATAAATGCGTGGCCGTTGGTACGAGTGCAGGCTCGTGCGAGCTGCTGAGAGGTGGTTGGAGCGTCAGGAGGAGGGCCAGAGCAGGCCCGCGAGGTGCTTCGACCACTCCTCATCCCGGGCGGCGACCACCCGCGTACGCGAGTCGAGGTCGAGCGGCAGCGACGCCACGTCCGGCGTGAAGACGTGCCCGCCGGCCTCGCGAACGATCAGCACCGCCGCCGCCAGGTCCACCGATCGGGACGGCTTCAGCGATGCGACGCCGTCCAGCCGCCCGTCCGCCAGCTGGCAGAGCGCCAGCGCAAGCGCGCCCAGCACCCTGATCCGGCCCACGTGCCCGTCCAGCCTGCCCGCTGCCTCGGCGATCAGGGCGGCGTTGGTGGCTTCGAGGTCGACTATCCCCAGCCGCGCCTTCGGCCGTACCCCACCCAGCGGCCGGCCGTTGACGGTCGCCCCCTTGCCCGACTCGGCGACCCACTCCTCGCCGCTGCCCAGGTCGAGCACGTAGCCGAAGCAGACATCGTCCAGCGTAGGCCCGTCGGCAAACGCGATCGAGATGCAGTAGAACGGCAGCACGCGCTTGGCGTTCAGCGAGCCGTCGATCGGATCGACCACCACCACCCAGGCACTGTCCGGGTCGCCGAAGCGGCGCTCACCCAGCTCCTCGGACACCAGCCGGAACGAGATGCCGCGTGCGGCCAGCTCGTCCAGCCGGGCCACCGCAAGGCGCTCGGCGCCCTCGTCGATCGCCGTCGTGTCATCCCCGCCCATGCCGTGGCCGACAACCGGCTCGCGGTCGTCCCTGGTGGGAAGCTGCTCGAGCAGCTTGCGGACGTCCGACGCCACCAGCCGGCAGAACTCGAGCCAGGCGTCCGCTCTCACTCGGGGCCGAGCGGATTGATCAGGAAGCCGGTCGCCAGCTTGGGGAAGAAGTAGGTCGACTTCTGCGGCATCACCCGTCCGCTGGCGGCCACCGCCTGCACCTGCTCGACGGTCGGCGCGCGCAGAAGGAAGGCGCTGCCCGCCTCTCCCCGGTCGACCATCGAGGTCGCGTTGTCCAGACCGCGAACATAGAGCACCTGATCGGTGGTCAGGAACTGATCTGCGTCCAGCCCCAGCAGCGGCGCCAGCACGAGCGCCTCGAGCACCGCGGCGTCGATCGCCCGCACAGCCTTGGGCATCCCCGGCATGGCCATCATCACGGCGCTGGCATCGCGGATCCGGGCCACCAACGGCGGCCGCTCACCACCTCGCCATACGGCGAACGCAACCGTCTCGGTGGGGATCGCGGCCAGCGCGGCCTCCGCCTGCGACGGCGAGCTTCCGGCCGGCATCTCCTCCAGCGTGAACGCCGACAGGAACCGGGCATCGACGTCCCGCAGCGCACGCACGACCCGGTGCGTGGGATAGATCGCCAGACCCTCACCGTGCAGGTTGGCGAGGTACATCAGGATGAAGTCGTAGGGCCGACCGTCGGCCGGGTTGCCGTCGCGCTCGCGCTGCTCCTCGCGGTAGCTGAGGGCCGTCTCGTAGCGGTGGTGGCCGTCGGCGATCAGGATCTCGCGCTCCGCCAGCGCCGCCTGCGTGGCGGCGATCGCGTCCGGCGAGCCGGCGTGCCAGAACCGGTGGACGGTACCGTCTCCGTCCGTCGCCTCCATGTCGGGCGCATGGCACCCGGCCGGCGCCAGCGCTTCCCCCGGGCCGCCATGGGTATCGTCGTAGAGCCCGAAGATGGGCGAGGTGTTGGCCCGCGTCGCCCGCATCAGGTCGAGCCGCGTCTGCTTGGCGTGGGCATGGGTGCGTTCGTGCGGCCGCACGCGACCCTCCTCGTACGGCGACAGCCGCACGGCGGCGAAGAAGCCGGCCCGCGTGCGGTCGACGCCGTCCGGCCCGGTGAACCGCTGCTCGTGCCACCAAAGCGCGGGCTCGGCGTCGCGCACCAGCACTCCGTCGCGGCGCCACTCGTGCAGCAGCTGGGCGGCGCCGGTCGCCGAATCGGGCAGCTCGAGACGCACCGCCGCGTGCTCGCTGCGCTTGATCAGCGCCTCGCGATCGGCCGGCGAGATCACGTCGTAGGGCGGGCAGATGACATCCTCGAGTGCCACCCGCGAGTCGTCGTAGCGCAGCGCGCGAAGCGGCTCGACGGCGGTGCGGGTGCTGGTCGACGACACGCGGCTCAGTGTAATGGACCGCGCAGCGAGCGGAGCCCTACCGATGCGGGCCTCGGCCCGCGCCGAGATCGCGTCGCACCACGGCCTGCGCCGACCCGCGAGTCCAATAGACTGACCGCGATGGCCGAAGGTACCTACGTCTCCGAGCTGGAGGAGGGCGCACTGGTCGAGGCGACCTTCGCCGTTCAGCGAAAGCGGCAGCGGCGCACGCGAAACGGCGATGCCTTCCTCTCGCTCGAGCTGGCAGACCGTACCGGCCGCGTGCCCGCCGTCGTCTGGAACGACGTCAATCTGCTGGCCGGGCGCTTCGACGAGGGCGACACGGTGCGCGTGCTGGGGCGCGTCGAGACCTACGACGGCCGGCCTCAGATCGCGATCCGCGACCTCAAGAAGCTCGAGCAGGGCGACGCGCTGGAGCTGGTGCCGGGGGCGCGCCGCGACGCCGAGACGCTGGACGGCATGCTCGAGTTCCTCGCCGACGAGATCCACGACCCCGATCTGTCGGAGCTGGTGGCGCGGTTTCTGGCCAACGCCCGCTTCCGCGAGCGGATGCGCACGGCGCCGGCCTCCGAGACGCACCACGACTACGCCGGCGGGCTGCTCGAGCACACGGTGGCGGTGGCCTCTCTCTGCCGCGAGGCGGCGCAGCTGCACCCGCGCCTGAACGGCGACCTGCTGCTGGCGGCGGCGCTGCTTCACGACGTCGGCCGCACCGAGACGTTCCGGCCCGGCGTCACGATCGCGGTCTCCGAGGAGGGGCGGCTGATCGGACATGTGCTGGCGGGCGTCCGGATGATCGACTCGGTGGCGCGCGAGACGGGGCTCAAGGAGGCCCAGCTGCTGCCCCTGCTGAACGTGGTCGCCGGCCACCACGGGCCGCTCGAGGGACGCAGGCTGGAGACGCCCGAGGCGGTCTGCCTGCACCACGCGAACCAGCTCGACGCCCGCGTCGGCGAGGCGCTCTGAGGGCCGTCGTGCTCGAGTACTACGACCGGCGGGCGGACGAGTACGACCAGTGGTACATGGGAACCGGCCTCTTCGCCGACCGCGACCGGCCGGGCTGGCACGAGGAGCGCGAGGCGCTGTGCGCCGCGGTGGCGGCGTTGCCGCCATCCGCCACGCTGGACATCGCCTGTGGCACCGGCTTTCTCACGCGCCACCTGCGGGGTGCGGTGACCGGCCTCGACCAGAGCGCGCGGATGCTGGCGATCGCCCGTGAGCGGCGTCCGGACGGCCGTTTCGTGATCGGCGACGCGCTGGCGCTGCCGTTCGCCGACGGCGAGTTCGGCCGCGTGCTGACCGGCCACTTCTACGGCCACCTGGAGTCCGGCGACCGCGGCCGCGTCCTCACCGAGGCGCGGCGAGTCGCTCCCGAACTGGTCGTGATCGACTCGCACCTTCAGCCAGGTCACGAGCCGGAGGAGTGGCAGCGGCGCACGCTCAACGACGGGTCGCAGCACACCGTCTACAAGCGCTACTTCACCGGGCCGGGCCTGGCTGACGAGCTTGGAGGCGGAGAGGTGCTGCTGGACGGCGAATGGTTCGTCGCCGTCCGAACGGGTACGATCGCCGCATGACCATGAAGCTGCATCGCTGCAAGGGCACGCTGATCAAGGGCCCACACCCGTGCTGGCAGGCGCAGAGGGCGCTGGACGAGGCGGGCATCGAGTACGAGCTGGTGAAGCACCCGATCCTGCGCGGCGGCCGCGCCGAGATGGAGCGAATGACGGGCCAGAAGAAGCTGCCGGTGATCGAGTTCGATGACGGCAGCTTCCTGCACGAGTCGAAGGTGATCGCCGAGCGGGCCCGGGCGGGAACGCTTCGACCCGGCGTCTGACGCCGCTCAGCGTCCGCCGAACAGCCGCGAGAACCAGTTGCGCTTGCCGGTTCCCTCGACCCAGTCGTCGTCGATCTTGCCGGCGGTCTCGTGGAGGTCGGTGCGCAGCCGCTCGTTGAGGCTCGCCTTCTCGCCGCTCACCTCGAGGCTCGGCACCTCGTGCTGCTCGGGCAGCGCCTTCACCTGCTCCGGGGTCAGATCGAGGCGGATGTGCCCCTCCGCGATGCCGACCACATGTTCGAACGAGACGAACCTGTCCGGCCCCATCACCTGGACGTCGACCTCAAATCCTTCGAAGATGTCGGACTCCCGATCGCCCACGCCCTGCTCGACCTTGCCGACGTCGCTGCCGTCGGACGCCAGCACGCGCCACCCCTCCTGCACTTCAGTCCACGCCAGCTCGAATCCCTCGTCGCTCATGAAGCTCCCTCGTTCGCTCGTCGCGCCGTACGCTACACGTTGAAGCGCACGTTCAGAACGTCGCCGTCCCTGACGACGTAGTCGCGGCCCTCGACCCGGATCCAGCCACGGCGCTTGGCCTCCGCCTCGCCGCCCGCCTCGACCAGCCGCTCGTACTCGATCACCTCGGCCCGGATGAAGCCGCGGGCGAGGTCGGTGTGGATCTTGCCGGCCGCCTCCTGGGCGTTCTGGCCGCGCCTGATCGTCCACGCCCGCGTCTCCTTCTCGCCCGAGGTGAAGAAGGGGATCAGGTCGAGCGCGGCGTACGCGGCCAGGCTGACCTGGTCGAGCGCCGGCCGCTCGATGCCGAGGTCGTCGAGAAATGCCTGGCGGTCGTCGCTGTCCAGCTCGGCGATCTCGGCCTCCAGCTTGGCGTTCAGGGCGATCGTCTCGATGCCCCGTTCGGCGCCGAACGCGCGCAGCCGGTGGACGCCCTCCTGATTGCCCGACTCGTCGACGTTGGCGACATACAGCGCGGGCTTCGCGGTGAGCAGGTCGAGCGTGTCCGGCAGCAGCTCGCCGAACGCCCGCGCCGGCCGGCCCTGCTCGAGCGCGGCCGCCAGCCGCTCCAACTGCTCCTGCTCGGCCACCGCCGCCTTGTCGCCGGACTTTGCCGTCTTGACGAGCCGCTGGAGCCGACGCTCGACCACCGACTGGTCGGCGAAGATCAGCTCCAGCTCCACCGTCTCGGCATCGTCCACCGGGTCGACGCGACCCTCCGGATGCGCGACCTGGTCGTCCTCGAAGCAGCGCACGACCAGCAGCACGGCGTCGGTGGTGCGCATGTGGGCGAGCAGCTCGTTGCCCAGCCCCTCGCCGCGCTTCGCCCCGCGCACCAGCTTGGTCAGGTCGGTCACCTCGAGCGTCGCCGCCACCACTCTGCGGGAGCTCGAGATGCGTGCCAGCTCGGCCAGCCGGGGATCACGCACGTCGGCCACGCCCTGCCCCGCGTCGGCTGCAACCGAGCTGCCACACAGGCAGCGAAGCGTGGTCGTGACGCCCGACCAGGGCAGCCCCAAGAGCCCCAGCACGGCCACGCTAGGAGACCGCCAGCGCGATGCCGCCCGTCACGGCGCCCAGTGCCACGCCGGCGGCGACGTCGCTCGCGTGGTGGGCGCCGACGTACAGCCGTGACAGGCACATCGCCGCGGCCAGCGCGGCCCACAGCGGCGCCAGCTGCGGCCGGGCCTGGCTGAGCACGATCGCGGCCGCGGTGGACATGGCGGCATGGCTGGACGGAAACGAGCTCGACGAGGGCAGCCGGATCATGGCGTCGGCCGCCGCCGGCCGCTCGCGGTCGACGGCCAGCTTCACGCCGTAGTTCGCAGCCAGCGTCCCCCACACAGCGACCGCCGTGCGCAGGGGCCGCGGCTGGGTCACGCCCACCGCCACCCAGCCGAGGCCGTGGTTTCCGGCGGTGGTGTAGGCGACGACCAGCCGGTCGAGCAGCGGGCGGGCGGGCGCTCTCAGAACCCGACCTTGCCGACGTGCATCTCTCGGCGAACGTAACAGACCTTCGACACGTCCACGTGGTGGCTGGTGCCCTCGGCCGCGAACTCGACGATCCCCGATCCGGCCGCCAGCGCGGCCTCCACCTTGCTCCACTCCTGGTCGGCGACCTTGGCGCTGATGATCAGCCCACCGTCGAACCCGATCTCGACCCGCGACTCAGCCATGTTCGCTCCATTCCGGTAGTTGCACCAGCTCGACCAGCACGCCGTCCACGCTGTGCGGATGGATGAAGGCCACCCGCCACCCGAACAGCCCCGATCGCGGCTCGGCGTCGATCAGTTCCGCGCCCGTCGCGGCGGCGTCCGCCAGCGCCCGCTCGATGTCGTCCACCTCGAGCGCGAGGTGATGCATCCCCGGCCCACGGCGCTCGATGAAGCGGCCGACGGGCGTATCGGCGCCCAGCGGCCGAAGCAGCTCGACGCGGTCGGATCCGAGCAGCATCGTGGCCGCCTCGACGCCCTGCTCGGGCACCGTCTGGCGATGTTCGAGCCGCCCGCCGAACATTTCGGCGTAGGTGGCAATCGCCACATCGAGATCGTTGACGGCATGCCCGATATGATGGATGTTCAACGCGCGCATCCGAGCAGGATAGTGCGGGGGTCGATACCACGAGACGCGATCAAGGGGGAAGCAGCATGGGCTTTTTGGACAAGATCAAGCAGCAGGCCACGGACGTCGCCAGCACGGTGGTCGAGAAGACGCAGGAGACGGCCAAGACCGGCCAGCTCCAGATGCAGCTGCGCAGCCTCAAGAACGAGGAGAAGGAGGCGCTGGCCGACCTCGGCATCGCGCTGATGGCGCTGGGCGACATCCCGGCCGCGCTGACCGAGCAGGCCGCCGCGGTGCGCGACGCGCGCGAGCGGATCGCCGCCAAGGAGGGCGAGATCGCCGATGTCCGCGAGGGCGACGACGTGCCCGCGGCGACCGGTGAGACGGTCGAGAGCGATGCCGAGGAGGTCGTCGAGGCGCCGCAGGCAGGCGGCGACACACCGACGAGCTAGCTAGATATCGGTCTTTTCGCCGGTCTCGGTGAAGGGATCGCTGCGCAGCACCGGATCGAGCTTGTGGCCGTTCTCCGAGGGCGACGAATCCGACTCCTGGGGGAGGGCGATGCCGGTCTGCGACGGTGAGGTATCCGACTCCTGAGGGAGCGCGACGCCGATCTTGCCGGAGGCGTCGGACTCGGGTTCGAGCCCTTTCAGCAGCTCATCGATCTGGCCGCGTTCCAGCGTCTCCTCCTCGAGCAGAGCGTTTGCCAGCAGGTCGAGGTAGTGGCGGTGGGCGGCGATCAGTCGCAGCGCCTCGGCGTAGGCCTGGTCGGTGATCTCACGCTGCTCCTCATCGCGAAGCTGCTTGGTCTGCTCGGACAGGGCGTAGTTGTCGGCGCGCATCTGCTGCGATGTGGTCGACCTGCCCATGCCCCACTCGAACACCATCGAGCGCGCGATCGCGGTCGCCCGCTCCAGATCGTTCGCGGCGCCGTTGGTGATGCGCCCGAACACGATCTGCTCCGCCGCTCGCCCACCCAGCGTCACCTTCAGCCAGTCCTCGAGCTCGTCCTTGGACAGCACATAACGGTCATCCTCGGGCAGGCTCATCATGAAGCCGAGCGCGCGTCCCCGGGGGACGATCGTGACCTTGTGGATGTCGTCCGACATCAACCGCGCAAGCAGCGCATGACCGGCCTCGTGGTAGGCGATCACCCGCTTCTCCTTGTCGGTGATCAGCTTTCGCTGCTGCAGGCCGGCAACCACACGCTCCACGGCGGCGTTGAAGTCGAGCTGGGTCAGCTCGTCCCGCTTGGCGCGGCCGGCCACGATCGCGGCCTCGTTGCAGATGTTCGCCAGGTCGGCGCCGGTCAGGCCGGACGTCTGGCGGGCGATCCGACGCAGGTCGACGTGATCGGCGAGCGGCTTGTTGCGCGTGTGCACGGCCAGGATCTCG